>JBFMDH010000053.1 GCA_040754075.1 Acidobacteriota bacterium | reverse complement strand
ATGAACAGTTTCTGGAGATGATTATTTCAAAGTTAGCTCTGGAGCCAAGTTTGATAAAAAATCATCCTGAATACGATTCGTTACGAAATTATGCGGTTATTGCCGCTTAGTTTTGTCCGAACCATTGTCACAAAGAAAGTTAGATTTTTAGCAGATAAAAAATTCATATGATTCACCTCTTGACCAAATATGTAATAACTCTAACGAAGTTTAGGAAGATGTCCTCTGCCTCCTCCTTTTCCTGGCCCAAGTTGAACATGGTAATGAGGCCCTGTTGCTTTAGCAGAAGGATGTCTCCCTTCATCCAAGGCAAATCCCGCACCACATTTTGCTGCACATCCAAGTACTTTATTACTAAGTTTACCTTGATCGGTATATTTAATATCTGCAGCTTCCCCCCGCATATGAGGAGTTCCTGGCTTATGACTATCAGTTGTTGATGTGAGAACCATCTGGAACCCTGTTCCTGCAAGGCAATTATTCATGCAAGAAAGTAGGTTGCATAATTTGGAGCTTGGAGGAGGTACTCCCAGTTTTCTAGGAATATTGTTGCAACCCTGACACCCACTTTGTGATTGAGATGGAGAGGGCGATTGTTGAGGAACAGTCCCTAAATCCGTAACTGGTTCAGCAGTTGATGCCGGTTTTTCCCCAGGCCATTTCAATGGGCGCGGCGGCCAGGTTCCCGCATATCGATGTAATCGTTCTAAACCCAGGGGGTCAGCAAACGATACGGGTTCGTTTCCCACATAGGCATAAAGATTGGTGTCGCCGCCGGCAAAGCCGATGGGGTCTTGGGTGATGAAGCGACCTTGTTCGGGGTCGTACCAGCGGGCGCGATAATACAGCAGTCCCGTGGCTTCATCTTTTTCGCGTCCGGTGTAGCCGTATCTGGTCAACGAAGTCCCCATACTTGCTCCGAAGGGTTCATATTGCTGGCGTTCAACGACTGCGCCGCTGGCATCGGTCAACGCGGTGGTTGAACCGAGATGGTCTTGTAAAAAATATAAGGATGATGCGGCATTCGATGCTTGCCGTAACTTGTCATCAATGCCGATGCCGTTCAGATAACTGACGCTTGTGCTGTCGCTACGGCGATCTAAAACGACGTCCGCGCCGTCGTATAGGAAATTTGTCGTCGTATGGTTTATCGTTCTTGAGGCGCGTCTGCCTAACCCATCATAAGCGTAATCGACAACACTCTGCGTCACCCGATTCATCGCGTCATAGCTCACCCGACTCTCGCGCCCCAACGGGTCTCGCGTACTCACTGCCCGATACAACTCATCATAGCCAAAGGTCGTGGTGTTGCCGCGCTGATCTGCCAATGCTACCAGGTTGCCGTGATGGTCATAAGTGAACCGCCCCACCCACTGAGCGGGTCGGTCATTGTCAGCCTTTGGCCTCTCGAGTCATAGCTGTACTGCGCCTTGCGACCAGAGGGCGAGGTCACGCTGCTCACTTGGTCCCGTGTCATAGACCACACGGACGCTACGATTGAGTGGGTCGGTCGTCGCCGTCACGCGATTCTTCGTATCATAGCTCGCCATCCAGCGATGCGTCAGCGCGTCCTCAACGCTCATCTGATTGCCGTTTTCATCATAACTAAACCGCGTCACCGCTTGCGCCGCATCGGGCAAGGGCTTGCTGCTATTAAGTACACTGGAACCTAAGTTCTTTGAGTTTTTTCTGAATGATTCAATATCAAGAAAAGTGCCGATTTTGCTATTTCAAATCTGCATTTTGATATCCAGAAAACCTCAACAAACTTAGGTTCCGGTGTATTAAGACGCACTTTGATATAAGGTTTACTTTTCGTCCCAAGGATTATAGTTCCGCCAAGCAATTTTCTGGCATTGTAATGGTTTACTGGCCTTCAAACGCACTTTTGTAAAGAGCTGGTCTTTAGGAAAATCAGGATTCCGATTAATCTCTTTGCTCCCGAGGGTCATGAAGGAGTTACCAAACCCTGCCAGTTCCAATTCAAACACCTTGTCATCCTGATCTATGATTTGACCTGTTGGAAAAACGAAACTGCCATCAGGCAACCTTATCTTATTCTCTGTTAATACCACGCAATAATTCGTGCCTTCGGCAAACCAAATCACAATCTCACTTTTTCGCTTTTCAACTCTTAGAGGTTCTTTCAACGTGATCTCTAACCATTGATCAGTGAGAGTTACTTCACTATAAACCACTATATCTTGTGGCGGTGGTGATCCCGTACAAGCACTTGAAAAGCCAGATACAATCAATGTTACCAACAAGAACACTGTGGGCAATTGTTGAAAAGTCTTTTTGTGATTCATCTATTCTTACTCCTAATGCAACACACCCCTTTGCCGATTTACCTCACGCATCATTTGATCCAGTGTCCCGCCATCCCTGAGCGCATCACTCAACCCCTTATACGGATAAAAATTCCGCTTCCTGATATTCGCTTGCATGAAGTTCTCGATGTAGTATTGATGCTCAATCGGCGCGACATGAAAATCCATGCCAAGTCCGTTATCCCACAATGCCCGCGAAAACGCATGCCCGCAATTGTTGGTGATCAAATTATATGGCCATTTGCTGGGGGGAATACCAAATAGCGGATCTTGACCTTCATAACCATGCATGAGTGAATTGGCAAATGCTCGATTTTTTTCGGGGCTGCCAAAATCAAGAACATATCCTACCCCACTACGGTATTCCTGATTATCGTTTCTGTAATCTTCAAATGGTACCACGGTTGCCCAGCCACCGCCTTGAAAGGAAAATGAGTATCCATCAATGTTGTAAGAGACATGACCACCCCATCCAACCGAACCGTGCCCGTTCGATGGATACCAGATAACAACTTCAACAGGGTTTCCGCTATTGCATTCACACCCCGAAGGAGCTTGTGAGCCTCGACTGGTAATGGGCGTAGCAGGTTCATACTCGCCATACGGGCGACCGGTTCTTGGGTTTTTCTCGCCCGGATACCACATTCGATCCGACCGAGTTTGGGTTCCTGATGGATCAAAGGCGTTAATCGGTTCGTTTCCCACATAGGCATAAAGATTGGTGTCGCCGCCGGCAAAGCCGATGGGGTCTTGGGTGATGAAGCGACCTTGTTCGGGGTCGTACCAGCGGGCGCGATAATACAGCAGTCCCGTGGCTTCATCTTTTTCGCGTCCGGTGTAGCCGTATCTGGTCAACGAAGTCCCCATACTTGCTCCGAAGGGTTCATATTGCTGGCGTTCAACGACTGCGCCGCTGGCATCGGTCAACGCGGTGGTTGAACCGAGATGGTCTTGTAAAAAATATAAGGATGATGCGGCATTCGATGCTTGCCGTAACTTGTCATCAATGCCGATGCCGTTCAGATAACTGACGCTTGTGCTGTCGCTACGGCGATCTAAAACGACGTCCGCGCCGTCGTATAGGAAATTTGTCGTCGTATGGTTTATCGTTCTTGAGGCGCGTCTGCCTAACCCATCATAAGCGTAATCGACCGCTTGACCATTTGGAAGAGTTACTTTTGTGAGCCGACCGCGCGCGTCCCAGGTGTAATTGGTCGTGCCCGTCGCATCGCTCTTCGAGGTTGTTTGTCCGAGATGATCGAAGGTGTAGCTCGTGCTGCCGAATTGACTGAGGCGACTTGCGGCATCCGCAGCATTTGCAGTCTTAGTTTGCGGCAATAACGGTGCGGCATTCAACGAAGATAACGTCTCAATCTCATCATCGAGATTAAAGGTATAGCGCAAATCCTCTATCGTTTGATTTGCCGCGTTGGTGTGCAGCAAGCGGTTCAAACGATTAACGCTGTCATAACCGTAAGTGGTCGTCACACCATTTGGTCTTTGTAACGCAGTTATCCTCGACAGCGCGTCATACGCATAAGTGAAACTCTCGCTGCCTTGCGTGATGCTCTGCAAGCGTCCTGCCGCATCATACGCATAACCCACCGGCAGTTGGTCGGCTGCCGTCATCCCGGTTACCTGATCGGCATTGTTGTAAGCATAGCTTAACACCCCCGCCGGAGTGGTTTCGCTAAGCAACCTATCGGCTTCGTCATAGGTCCACGACACCAAACCCGATTGCGTGTCATCGATGCGCGTCGGGCGACTCGCCGCATCATAGGTGTAAGTCACCGTCGCATCCTGATAGACGGCTGAGGTCAATCTGTCGAGCAGGTCATAGTTGAACCTTACTTGCCTGCCGAGCCTGTCGATGCTTTCCGTCACCCGCGACGCGCCGTCATAAGTTGCGCGCGATTCTCTGCCCAACGGGTCGCGGGTTTTAACCGGGCGATACAACGCATCATATTCAAATGTCGTGGTGTTATTGCGCTGGTCTTGTAACCCAATCACATTGCCGCGATGGTCATACGTCAATCGCACCGCGCCGCCCATCGGGTCTATCATCGTCACTTGTTCACCCCGCGCGTTATAAGCATAGTGCACTTTTCTGCCCGACGCCGAAGTCGCGCTCAGCAATTGATCTTCTGTGTCATACGCAAACTTTGTGACTCTTTGCAGCGGGTCGCTTGTCGCAATCAAACGATTGCGCATGTCATAGGTAGAACCGTAGCGGTGATTCAAGGCATCCGTCACCCGCGTCGTATTGCCATTGGCGTCGTATTCAAATCGCATCACCGCATTTGCCGCGTCGGTTATCGTCAATACTCTATCGAGCGCATCATAAGTCACGCTTGCGGTTCTGCCGAGCGCATCAATAATCGAAGTAATTCGACCAAGAGCATCATACGTCTGGGTTGAACGATGGTTGAGCGCATCAACCCGCGCCGTGACATTGCCCTGCGCGTCATATTCCAATTGCGAAGTATGTCCAAGCGGGTCGGTAATCGAAACCACTTCGCCAAAGGTGTCATAGCCAATCGTCGTTACTTGATTCAAGGCATCGGTGACGGTTGTCAGGTTGCCCCGCGCGTCGTAGTCGAAGCGCGTTTCTCTGCCCAACTCATCAATAATTTTCGTCAGGTTGTTAAACACCGGCTCATACTCGTAGCGTCTTGTCTGTCCGAGCCTGTCGGTCATTGCAATCACATTGCCGCGTTCATCAAAGGTTTGCCTGACCTCCGCGCAACCGCACGGGCCCGTTCTTGCCGTCGCCAGGTTGGTCGTTAAATCGCGCTCAATCGTCGCTCGTTGTCCGAGGCTGTCTTCCTGTTCAATCACATAACCCGCCGCGTTCAGACGTTTTTTCATGCGCCGTCCGAGCGAATCGGTAATCGTGGTCTCAGTGACGATGCCGCCCGATAGTTCATAGGCGTAGGTTGCAAATCCGCCTTCGGCAAAATCCTGGCGAATGACGCGACCATTGCCGTCATAAGTAATCTGCTTGACCACATTGCCGCGCTTGTCGCGAATCGTCGTCAAATTGAATAAGGTGTATGAGTAGTTGATGCCTTTCAGAAGCGGGTCAACGACATCCGCGAGTTGTTTGCCGCTGATCACATTGGTGTTCACATAGCTGTATTGCCAGACGCGACCCACGGGGTCGGTGACTCGCGAAACCAGATTATCGGCGTTGTAAGTGAAGGTAAGCGACCGCCCGACTGCATCCATCACCTGAATTAATCTGCCGCTCGCGTCATAACTGAGCGTGGTGGTATTTAAATTTCGGTCAATCATCGCCGAGAGTTTGCCGCTGTTATCAAAGCGCAAACTGTCCCCACTCTTCAATCGGTATTCAAAGGTGCCGTTGGTGAGTTTTCTGAGTTCATCGCCCAGTTGTGAAACGGTTGCGGTTGATTTGAAAATGAGCGTCCCGTCGATTGCGCTGCTCGCATAACTGAATAACCTGCCGGTTCGTTGTTCAGGTAAAACCAGTCGCCCAGCGCCACCGGCTTGAAAGTTTCCGGTCAACCGAATATCGAAATTATCCCGCCAGCCTCTGCCAAATCTGCCGATGACCCCTACGGCGGCAAGATCGCTTGTAAAAATGCGCGTTAAACTGATGCCGCCGCGCGCGCCGCCGAATGCGACATCGGTCAGGCGTTCAATCTTTACTCCGGTTGCATAATCGACCGGCTGGCTGCCTTCGCTTTTCGGGCAATCATCATTCGGGCTGGGATTGCCTGTGGGCGCGGCTTGCGGTCCGTGCCAGGAAAAATCCCTCAGTCCATAAGCCCTGCCGGTCGTCGGATCAACTTCCGGCACAATGGTTTTGCCATCAAGGCTCACTCTGCCATAGCCGTAGATATACCAGTTCACGGTATCGTGATTGAACGCATAAAGCGGCGTTTGAGTGCCCGGTTCCAATCCTGTGAGATTGGGATAAATCACCGGCATGGCGACATCGGCAATTGCGCTGCCCGGTTGCGAGGTGAATACCAGCGGAATAAAAACATTGGGCGGCAAAGGCGCAGGCGTGCGGTCAATCGGCACAGGAGTAATGGAAACTCTGGCGACCGGCGAACCGTCGCGATTACGCAGATTCGCTCCCGCCGGAATGGTCATACTGACGCCTGCGACTCGCGGCGTCGTCACCACCGTATCTTGACCGGGCACCACTGTCACTTCGTACTGCGTGTCTATCGCAGGCAGGTAAAAAATGTAGGGCACTACATTGGCTTGATTAGCCAGAATCGTCGCCGGCTCCGCAATCACCGGATAGGTGCGATTGGGCACAGCAGCCGTGCGCCCGTCAATCATCAAGGCGCGGTCTACTCCGGCGCTTACGCCCGTGAGCAAAAAACTTCCGGCAGCATCCGTAGTTGCCGTGCGCCCATCAAGCGAAACCGTTGCCCCCGGCACCGGCTCGTTCTCTGTTGACAGCACACGTCCGGCAAGCGTGGTTTGTCCGGCGGCAAGCACATTCAATGTCGCCTGGGTCGCGCGCGCCATTTCGCTGCCATCCACCGGCGCGCTGCCACGCACGGTAAACGAATAACTCCCCGCTGCTAAATTCGCGCTTGCGAGATTTAATTTGAGCGTCGCGCTGGCTCCCGCGGTAAGCTGTTGCGGCTCGAAGGTCGCGATAATGCCCGCAGGCAAACCTGTGACGCTGAGCGCGATGAGTTGCGAAAAGTTCGGCGAATTCGCCGTCGCATAAACCACATAAGTTGCGCTTGTTCCCTGCACAGCACTTGCCAGAGTTGGCGAAAGGGTCAATTGATAATCCAGCGCGCCACCTTCAACAACAAAGGGTTGACTGGAAATTGCTGTGCCGTTGGCGTTCGTCAGTTGAATCAGTCCGGTTACTGCGGCATTGGGAACCATAACCACAACTTGTGTGGGATTCGCCGAAGTGACAAGCGCATTGACCCGCGTGTTACTTGCGCCCGCAAAGGTGACGCCGGTTGTGCCTGTGCTTGCTGTCAGATTCGTTCCGTTAAGGGTCACTTGCGCACCGACCGCGCCGCGTTGTGGATTGAATGACGTGATGACCGGTGGCGGCGCGACCACCGTAAAGGGCGCAGGGCTCACCGCCGTACCATTGCCATTCTGTACGATTACATTGCCTGTTGTGGCGTCCTGCGGAATGATGACCGTCAGTTGCATAGGCGTCGCTTGCAGAACTTGCGCTTGCGTTGTGCCGCCTCCGGTTTCAGCCGAGCGCGCAAATAAAACGGTGTTATTTGCCGGAGCGCGCGCGTCAAAGCGTTCGCCGTTGATAACGATAGTCTGATTGATTTGCGCTTCTGTTGGACTAAACGAGGTGATGACCGGCGGCAGAGTAATTTTCCTTAAAACATGGTTGCCCGAATCAGCAACCAGCATTGCGCCGGAGGACAGCGCGACAACACTACGCGGCAGGAAAAATTTTGCGACATTGCCCGCGCCATTCGCGAAACCCCGCGCGCCGGTTCCGGCAATCGTCGTGACATTTGCATTACTGACATCAATCATTCGCACCAGCGAATTGGTCGAATCGGCGACAAGCAATTTTCCTGCGCCGTCGATGGCAATGCCCGCAGGGTCTGCAAATCGCGCTTGCGCGGTCTGTCCATCGGCAAAACCGCGCCCCGCGCCCGCTATGGTCACAACACTGCCGTTGGGCGCGAGTCTGCGAATGTGATGATTGCCGCTATCGGCGAGATAGACATAAAGCGTCGAGTCATAAAACGCCACACCGACCGGATTATTAAACCTTGCCGGTGTTGCATCAGGTGAACCAACGCTGCCGTCGCCCGCAAGGGTGCTCACCTCGCCGTTGGCATTCACATAACGAACCGCATGATTGCCGGTATCAGCGATAAAAAGTCCACCCGCATTGTCTATCGCAACGCCCTGCGGCGCATTGAATCTCGCCTGCAAACCTTGTCCGTTAATGAACCCCTGTGTGCCATCACCGGCAATCGTTGTCACTGCGCCATCGGGCGTGATGCGACGAATGCGATGATTGAGCGTATCTGCAACATAGACCACATTGTCGGCGTCAACCGCGATGCCTTGCGGACGATTGAATTGCGTTGCCCCGCCTGTGCCGTCAGCAAATCCCGCCGCCCCATTTCCGGCAAGTGTCGTGACTGTTCCGTCAGCCGCGATTTTGCGAATGCTGTGATTATCGCTATCGGCTACATAAACGATTTCGTTTGCGCCTGCTGCCACGCCGGTGGGATTGCGAAATTGCGCCTGGGCGACATTGCCGTCGGCAAACCCTGCCTGACTGCCCGCAAATGTGCTGACGACCGCCGCGCTTGCGCCGGGCGCGGGATTTGCCGTTACGGTGAAAGCATCAACCAATAGTTCGGCAGTGCCTTCCGCAAATCCATCAACCGGCGTCACCACGCGCACGGTTCGCGGCGCAAGCGCCGCCGTCGAAGACACCACGATTGAAGCCACTGCTGTGGTGAAGTCCGCTACTTGAATGAGTCCCATTTCGCCTTCGGGCGCGCCGCCTACGCGAATCTCGCCGCCAAACGAAGCTTTCGTGAGTCCATTGACCCAATGCGTATTGATACCTTGTAAAACGACAGTCAGTTGTTGTCCCTGCGCTGCCGTCGGCGGATTGATGGAGGCGAGCGCGCCGGGCGTCCCTTTAATAGCGCCATTGCCATTTACGATCAAGCGGTCGCAAATCACAGAGCCTTGCAGTAAGGAATTGCCATTCACAATCACCGTACCTGCTGGCGCTTGCACGATACCATAAAGCGATGCGCCGCCGTTTAAGGTCAACCCGCCTGATGCGAGTTTCACGGTCAACCAGAGCGGATTGGTTGAAGAACCCGCTCCACCATTTAACACAAGGCTGGTTCCAACAGTTAAAACCACCGGACTGACAACTTTTAATTGCGCGTTGCCATTTAAGGTCAACGCATTGAGATTGTAGACAGAGGTTGTGGTCGAACCCGCTACCCCGAAAACCAGTCGGTTGCTGCCATTCGCAATAAAGTTGCGATAGGTTCCCGGCGGCACGGCGATTTCGCCGACATTGCCATTGATGGTGAGGTCTCTCAGTGTCGCCGCATCGCCGATGGTTTGACTGGAGTTGTTGATGATGACATCACGGGTTCCAGTCGTGGGCGGCGGGGCGTTGATCGTGGGCATGGCAATCGGGTCTGTGCGATTGACCAAACGCCCAAGCGTTGCATTACCGTTAATCGTCACCGAGTAACTGGTCGGCTGGGGCTGACCTGTGCCTTGAACAACGCCGCCAAAAGTTGGATTGCCGTTAATCTGCACTTGTGGTGTGCCCGGGACGAGCAGCGCGGAGGTTATGATCGCGCCGCTATTCAGAACTAGGTTTTCGCCTGTGAGTTGTCTGACAGTGCCCTCGACACGCCCGTTGATGTTGGGCGCATGACGGATGACCACAGCTTCAACGGCAGTTTCTTGCGGCAGCGGGTTGCGAGCTTTTGCGGCAGTCGAAGTTATGGTTTTATCGCGCCGGTTGGCTGATTTATTTGAGATGCTTGTTTTCTCGTTGCTTAGTGGCACGATTGCCGCTTGTGCCGTCAATATCACGATCAACAAAAACGCGAACGGAGGAGCAGCTTGAAGGCGATGAGCTAACGGTTTTTTGAATAGACGCCACCACCGAATCTCGAAGCAGGATTTCTTCGTGGCGGTTCTCACACGCAACAGCGTTTGATTGGTTTTGGATTTGCATCTGCATTGAACCTGCGCTTTCAATCTCTTCATTGCTCAACCTTCTCCTTTTCATCACACCGGATGTCGAGCATCCGGTTCATCCCCCAATGCCTGGTGGGACTGTGCAATCAAACTTAGCGATTGGTTATCTGTTTTATTACTGGCTTTCTTTTATGCGGCGACCGGCGCGGGTGATATAGATAACTTCCGATACGCCGCCGAAGGTTGCGGCGACCTCTATGCGGTCAATGCGCTCGCCAAATTTGAACAGCGGTGCGGCATTCGCCTGTGTCAGGTCAATCACCACAACGGCGCTCAATAAACTGGTGCCTGCGGGCAGCGCGACGCTTGCTGTCGTCGAAGATGCAGCATCGGTTCCGTTGAGCGGATTGCTTTGCACGGTGGCGCGATTGCCGTTGGCAGGAATGACTGTCACCTGCACATTCAAGCCGACGGGGACATTGGTTGCCTCGATGACTACATTGACCGGATTCGTTTGACTGGTCGGAATAATGACGTCGGGTTGTCCTTGCAGTGAACCCAATGGCGAAGCTGGAGCAGACACCCCGGCAACCGAAGTGATTCTCAGTTGCGGCGCATTGGCTACCGTAAGCGCATTGGGCAATGCGAAACTGACCGGAACAGAACTGGTGCTCAAATTTAAGCCGCTGCGGTCAAAGGCTTCAACTCTCAGATAGCCCACCGCGCCATTGCCGCCGTTGATTGAACCGCCGAAGCTTTGCCCGCCGCCTGTGCCGCCGCGAACATCCAGAGATGCGGTGTTTGGAGCGGAAATCGTATTGGCGACTAAACGAATCGCGCCACCGCTGCCGCCGCCACCGCTGCCACCATCTGTGGCTAAAAATATTCTTCCGCCATCGCCGCCCTTCGCGTTAATTTGTCCGCCAGAACCAAAGGTGATGGAACCGGAACTGGCAATCAAAATGGCGCCGCCGCCGCCGCCGCCGCCACCACCATTTTTGCCTGTCGCTGCCCCGCCACCGCCGCCGCCTGAACCACCAATCAGCGGCAACAATGTGCTGCTTCCATAACGCGCGCCGCCTGCGCCAACGTTTTGCCCCAAACCATTTCCGCCTGCAAGCGCAAATCCGCCGCCGCCACCGCCACCAAAACTTGCACCATTTATACTGCCGCCGCTGCCGCCGCCGCCGGGTCCGTCGCCACTGATACCTGTAAAACTGCTAAACCCTAAACCGCCGCTGCCGCCCATATAACCGCCGCTGCCGCCAAGCCCGCTATTGCCATTGCCTGCGCCTGCCTGCCCGTCAACTCTTATGACACCACTGATGGTGACGTTGCCGCTGGCGAGCAAGGTGACTGGCGTGTTCCTGGAATTGCGCGTGAATGTGATCGTGACCCCGCCTGGAATGTTGATGGTGGTGAAATTGAAAACTCCGCTTTCGGGCACTTGAATGGTTTGACTGGCGGTTGGCGCAAAAGCGCCATCAGCGCCTGTCGAACCACTGTTGAAATTATTCTGTGCAACAGTCGAACCCGAAGTGACTGAGCCTGCCACGAACCAAATCGTCAATCGAATAAACAAAGGGGGAACCGAAAATCGCAACATAAATTTTATTCTCCTGTAGACAATCTTCTCCATAGTTGAGTGTGGATTCGTAACCTCACCTTTCGCGATGAGGGTGCTTAATCGCCAATCCGGTGTTTTCACTGCGAGACAATTTGAATGGTGTTTGCACTCGTCGCCATCGGCAGCGAAGTGCCATCCGGTGTTACAACCATCACCAGCCGTTGTCCGAGTGTCGCGCCTGTTGAAACCGTAAGCGTTGCAGTAAGCGTATCGCCGTTTGCGTTTACCACTAAATTTGCAGCCGTAATGGTGGTGTCATTGGCGCCGTTGGGATTGACGAATTGCATGCCGGTTGCGCCGTTCAGATGATTGCCGCTGATGGTTATTGAAAAATTCGTTGCGCCGCCGGGTATTTGATTCGGCGATATGGACAAAATGACGGGACCTGTGGTCACGGACACCATCGCACTTTGAAGCAACCCGCTGCCTGTCGCGCTGCCATAGCGCACCGCAAGCGGCTGCGCAGTCATCACTTGATCAACGATTAACCCGCGCCGCACGGAAAGCACAGGCGCAAATAATGAACCCACTAAATTCGGGTCGCGCACCGTAACCGAGGCTTCGCCAAAAAGCGAAGGGGTCGCAAGACTTGTGGCGCGCACCATAAATGAAGCAGAGGGTTGATTGGGAGCGGTGTATAAACCGGTAGTTGAAATCGTGCCAACCGTCGCGTTGCCGCCTTGAATTCCATTCACGCTCCACACTACATTTTGCGATTGCAGAGTTGGCGTTACGGTTGCCGAAAACGCCACACTCTCACCGGGAAACAAGGCGATGGTCGCAGGTGAAAGACGCACCTTGGGTAAAACCGTAAAAGGTGTTGAAGTTGTCAGCGTGCCCGCAGGCATGGTGAGAGAAATCAATCCGCTGGTCGCATTATCCGGGACTTCGGCAATGACCACAGCCGTGCCGGTTTCGACAATGCTGGCAACCGCGCCATTGAAAGTTACGCCCATCACCCCGTTACCGATGCCTGCGCCAACAATCGTCACCCGATCACCGGCGCTGCCTTCACGCGGCAAAAACGATAAAACTTCAAAGGCGGTTGGAGCCAATCGGCGAATCGCTGTAAAGTTTCCTGCCGGGTCGTATTCGTAAACCGCTATCTCTCCTGTGGGTAAAATCACCGCGCGCAATCGCCCATTGTCATCGTAAACCAGGCGCGTGCTTTGCTGCGCAATTCCTGCAAACGGAAAAAACAGGATGACAAGACTAAAAACAAACATACTCAACCCATGAATTATTCTTTTGCTTTTTTTACTCACCATCTACCTGCCTTTCGACTAAGCGTTCCGGTCAACAACAAACTTTTCACTACTTTTACCGGTCGGGGGATGCTGCCTGTCCGGTCAGCACCGGGCGAAGCGTTGAGGTTTTGCCGTGTAGGTGTGTGGCAATGCGTTCTTCAGTCCATTCAGGATGTGCCGTAAAAAAACGTGCGGCGACTGTAGTGGCGCGCGGGTCATCGCGCCATTGAAAATACCGATTGAGCGCGCCTGCGGCTTGCGCCTTCAGCCCTTCGCTTGCATAAATCGGTTGCAGCAATTGATAAGCCTGCGCATCCGTAGGGTCAATGTTGAGAATAGCTTCAAACGCCGCGCGGGCTGCGGATAATTTTCCCAGAGTGTAAAGCGTTTGCCCCCGTTGTCTTTGCACTTCGCGGTCACGGGGATAGCTTTGCGCGACGCTTGCCAGTTCATCGGCGGCATCATCTATCTTTCCCTGCCCGCGTAAAACCAGTGCGTGATAAAGCCGCGCGCGCAAATTATCCGGCGCAAGCTGCAAAGCAAGCTCAAGCAATTCGGCGGCTTTCCTGAGTTGTTCCCGCTCGATGCCAAAGCGTTCGGTGCGCATTTCGGCAATCGCGGCATTGACCAACAAGTTGGCATCACGGGTATCGCATTGGGCAGCCCGACGAAAAGCTTCGGCAGCCGCGCCGTATTGCGCCTGTTCAAGAAGTCCTATGCCGTAATCGTTCCAACGTCGCGCCTTGATTTTTCCGGTTTCCGCATCCGACGCGCTCTGTTGAGATTGAGTTTTCCGGTTATTAAACGGCTTGGCATTGAAGGTAACGAGGCTTTCGCTTTCACGCATCTGCACCACCGGCAGGGGCAAAACCCGACGCTGGAGATTGAGAATATAGTTGGCGTATTCCTGATTGAAGCGCCGATAATTTAATTTGGCTCGAAACTTGATATTGCCAATAGCGGTTTCGGGAATCGGGAATCTGAATCGCACGACATCCGAGCGACCCGCCTGAATGGCGTTGTCATAGGCTTTAATGTTGGTCAGCCAGATTTGATGACGGGTAATGTGTCGCCCGGCTTCATCCAGCAGAATGGTTTTATAAACATGGGCGCGCTCATCAAGCGTTCCGTCAGGTTGAATAAACCCGCTGTGAAAGACGCGCGTGCCTTGCGAATCAAAGGCTGCAAATTCAACCCAGGCTTCGTAGAGGTCGCGCACTTCGGGCGGAAAGGAATGCGCTGCATTGCGATTGGCAATCACCACTTCTACCGTGAGTTCATCGCCGGGCTTGACAGCTAACGATGATTGATCATTGAGAGGCGCAACCGTCTCTCTTGTCGCTTCATTTCTTACAGCAAAAATATCAACATCCACGACTTGGGTTTCTAAAAATTTCCTGGTCAAATCAGCCTGTTCGCGTTGGTCGTAAAACAACGGCACCACGGTGTTCGCGCCAAGCCAGCGATGCGAAGCAATCATGCCACGCTTGGCTGCCCGGTCATTGGTGCTGTCAACCTTGGGCATATGACAGGCGCGGCAATCGGTGCGCTTTTCGCGCCTGTAAAATGGGGTGATGGATTCATGAGATGCGCCCGATTGCTGCCATTCATCATAGGCTGAAAATCCGCGAATATGTTTATAACCGTTAAGCGTCGGTGGCGCGTCAACTTTATGACAGGCGGCGCAAAATTCCGGTTGTTTGAGCAAGGGGCGCATCACGGCGCGTTTGTGCGCCGCAACATCGGCGAGAATCTGTTCATCGGTGACCTTATCATAGACCGGCGTTCCATCTTCTTTGGCAAGCAGCGCCGGACGACGAAGCGTGAAACTTCCCGTGCCGTCAAGCCGGGCTTCGGTTATCGCGTGACAAACCGAACAGGTTACTCCTTCATCATCAAGCGCGGTGAAAGGCGCTTGCGGTTGTTGGTTAGCTTTGGTCAACGCGCCTGAAAATAACGCAACCGGTGTATGACAGGATTCGCAGTGGCGTGTAAATTCAATGCCGCGCGTTGCCAGTAAAATATCCGCGCTCCGGCGATAAAATGGCTCACGCGCCGCATTGCGATGCAATGATTCAGCCCAGGCTTTATGGGTATCGGCATGACACGACAGGCAACGCGATGCCGGAAAAAATTGTTCAACCGGTATTAATTGCCCGTCTGCTGTGCGCCCATTTGACGGACTAAATAATTTCTGAACCGCCGGAGAATCATCGGATAATTCGCCATCCGGGTTGGCTTCTGCCAGTTGATTTGAGAACAGCAGAAACAGGCAGGCTACCCATAGATAGACCAATCCTATGATTGCTTTTAATGAGCAATTTTTCATCAGTCCCCTTTGTTTTTTACAGACTTATTTCCAGTAAACCGCAGATAGGTTTGGCGTAAACTTTTAAGAAATCAGGGAAAAATCCCCATACTGAATGTGCATTAAGAAATTGCCGTTGATAATAACGATATTTTGATTAGCCTGATTTACCCGAATTCAATTGTTTGAAGAATTCCCCCCCGATGAGGCAGGGTTGTTATATCATCAAATTATTTTAAATGTCAAAATATTTATTAGTTTTTATAAACATTTTTCTAATTTCGGCAATTATAAATTAACCAAAGAAGGAATAACTTATCTGGCATTACCCATTTCCAGGCTTAAAATTCAACTCGTCGCTATGAGTACAAGAGAGTTGTTGCCTGTGCCACTTTTAATTTGGAAAGCCCTATTCAGACGCTTCCTATTGTCATTTTGGTGAATAAGCTGACACCTTTACAAGCCCAATGAATTATGACATTCTGCCCGACGCGCGATTCTATAGCTCGCTAATTTGACTGATTTCTGATTAACCATACCGAACCGGGAGGAAGTATGACTATCGTTGACGGACTCAAGCAAACGGTCGCTGCGCTGCCCGATAAACTCGCCTCGTTTTCGGGAAATCAAAGCTACACCTTCAAACAACTCGATGAACGGGTCAATCGATTGTCGAATGCGCTCGCCGCTCTCGGCGTTAAAAAAGGCGACCGCGTGGCGATTCTGGCGCTCAACTGTCACGTCTACCTCGAACTCTATTACGGCATTCCGCAACTCGGCGCGGCAGTCGTGCCCATCAACTTTCGCATCCCGCCCGCTGAGGTTAAATACATCATCGACCATGCGGAAGCCGTCGCGGTCTGTGTTGATGACACCTTGCGACCGGTCATTGATGGGTTGCGCCCGCATCTCGCATCGGTCAAACAGTTCATCGCCATCGGCGAACAAAAACCCGCTGGCTACCTGGACTATGAATCATTGCTCGCCGAAGCATCGCCGGAGTTCACCATGCAAGGCGTCACCGAAGAAGATTTGCTCGGACTGTTTTACACATCAGGAACCACTGCCGAACCCAAAGGCGTGATGCTGACGCACAAAAACATGATTTCCAACAATGTGCATTCGATGAATGTGCGTCCGCCCAATCCGAATGATATTTATCTGCACACCGCGCCGATGTTTCACCTGGCAGATGGCGCAGCGACGTTTTTAAATGTCACCAACGGCATCACGCAGGCTTACCTGGCGCGCTTTGACCCGACCGTCCTACTTGAAATGATTCAGCGTGACCGCATCACCACGATGGTATTGATTCCGACAATGATTAATTTTTTACTGCATCATCCGAAAATCAATGAATACGATTTGTCGTCGCTGAGAAGCATTACTTACGGCGCGTCGCCGATTGCTCCCGAAGTTCTCAAGAAAGCGATGGCGACTTTCGGTTGCGATTTCGGGCAAGGCTACGGACTCACGGAAGCCTCGCCACTGCTTACCGTACTCACTGCCGAAGACCACAAAGCCGCGCTCACCGATGAAACCGCCGCTAAACGTCTGGCTTCGTGCGGCAAGCCCGTTCCGGGCGTTGAAGTGCGCGTCGTCAAAGACGATGGCACAGACGTGCAACCGGGCGAAGCGGGTGAAATCATCGCCCGTGGCCCGAACATCATGAAAGGTTACTGGAAACGCGAACAGGATACTGCCAATGCGGTGCGCGATGGCTGGTTGCACACCGGCGATGTGGCGATGGTCGATGCACAAGGCTACATCTATCTGGTAGACCGCAAAAAAGACATGATTGTGTCGGCGGGTGAAAATGTTTTTTCAACGGAGGTCGAAGCGGTAATTTACAAGCACCCGGCGGTTAAAGAAGCAGCAGTGATTCCGGTGCCAAGCGATGAATGGGGCGAAGCAGTACACGCCTGTATCTCTTTGAAAGACGGCGCGAGTTTGACCTACGACGAATTGTTTGAATTCTGCAAACAGGAACTGCCGACCTATAAAGTGCCGCGTTCGATGGAAATCGTTGAACCGGAACTGCCGAAAGGCGGCAGCGGAAAAATTTTGAAAAAAGAGTTGCGCGCCAGACACTGGCAAGGTCGCGGTCGGTTGATTAGTTAAGCAACGATGCGGAAACTCCAACTACCGGTTGGAGAATTGCTCGATTTAAATAAGGTATCTTCCTAACCACTCTTGAGTGATCGCCACTAATTGTTTAAACACCACTTCGTTCCTTCTTAATCGGCTGGAGCGACAAATCAAGGGCAATTCGCTCTGGAATTCGAGGAATTTGCGATAAATGTATCTGCCTCCCGGAATGCCGCTATTGTTGGTCGAGGTGTAAAGAAAATTCCTGACCACCTGAATCAGCGTTTGCTGGTCATCGTGATGCGCTTCAATATCCTGTCCTCTTAAATCGCTGATGGTTTGCAGGTAACGAAAGGGCAGGGTGTCGAGAATCAGCAATTGTTTCTGCCGTTGTCTATGAGAGCCATAATACCGGCATCCTAAATCAATGCCTAACTCCAGCGGCATATTGAATCGCGGCACTCTCGGCTGCACTCTCGATATATCATGGATGCCATATTTGCACCCGGAAATGATGCGCACGAGTTTGCTCACGCGGAGGTCGCCCGAATCACTCTCCTCGCGCGCGCATCGCGGTCTGAAACCAGACAGTTGCAAGGTGAAAATCAAGGCTTCAAACAAAGGGGTATATTGCCGGTCAAACGGACAATTGATGAACACACTTTGATTGAAATCCTGAGCAGATGTTGGCATTCAGTTTACGCAAGCTAATGAATTACCGGGGCTATTTTTTTTCTGACTTCGTTTTATGAATACGTTTTAGAATGATGCGATTATGTTTGTGGTCGCCAACCTTGCGCACAGCTTCGCGGATGGCATCAATATCTATGCCCTCGACGGTAATTGGTTGAAGGGCTACGCCTGTAGGGCTATGAACAATAGTGGTTCCTGACTTTTCCCGCGCGGTGTCAATAGCTTCGGCTTTGGAGTCGTGAATAGAAAGATATTTGCCATTGCCAGCGGTGGTGATTGCCCATTGTCTGCTTTTATATGGAACCACATGGTAGGTTTTGCTCATAACGCCTCCGCGTTAATTTTATAACACGAGCGACTCTTCTTGAAAATTATTTTTACACTGCCACTTTGCAGGAATTGTGAAATGTACGGTAAGTTGTTTGCCGAAATTCAAAATGCGCAATGATCAAAATACCGGAGAATAATTGAATGAACCTGACACTGACACCGATTCGCTTTAAAGAACGCGCCGTGCGTGAATACGGCAGCAAAGTGGGGATTGTCGATGGCGATAAACGATTCACTTACGCCGAGTATGGCGCGCGTTGCAATCGTTTGTCGAATGCCCTCACTCAACTGAATGTGGCGCGCGGCGAGCGCGTCGCCTGGCTGGGCTATAACAGCCATCAATTGATGGAAGCTTACTATGGCGTTGTTCAAATGGGCGCAGTCTTACTGCCTTTAAACATTCGCCTCACGCCGCATGAACTCACTTACATTCTCAATAACTCGGAAACCGTGACGCTCTTTTACAATAAAGATTTTGCGCCGCTGGTGGAATCGTTTAAATCTGAAACCGCGACGATTCGCAACTTCGTCTGCATCGAAGATGCGTACGAAACCCTGATACAGGCTGTGGGAGCCGATTTCACGCCGCCCGCTGACATCAAAGACGATGACCTCGCGGAACTCTTTTATACATCGGGCACTACCGCAAACCCGAAAGGCGTGATGATGACGCATCGCAATCTTTACCTTCACGCGATGCAGGTCATCGGCGGCATCGGCATCAAAGATTATCACACGCAACTGCACAGCATTCCGCTCTTTCACGTCAACGGCTGGGGCACGCCGCACACCTTGACCTGCATGGGCGCGCGTCACATCATCGTTCCGAAATTCGACCCGGCAGAAGTGCTGGAGTTGATTCAACGCGAGCGCGTCACCCACATTTCGATGGTGCCGACGATGGTTTATGCGTTGCTCAATCATCCGCGCATCAAAGAATTCGATTTATCCTCGCTTGAATTCGTCAACATCGGCGGCGCAGCGTCGGGACCGTCGCTCATTCGCGAAGTCGAACAGACCATCGGCTGTCGCGCCTATTCGGGCTATGGGCTGACGGAAACCACACCGGTTTTGACGCTTTCGTTTCTAAAAGAACATCTCAAAGATTTGCCGCAGGAAGAACGCTGGCAGCGACAAGCCATGACCGGCTACCCGATGCCCGGCATTGAAATGAGCATTATGGATGCGGACGATAATCACTTGCCGCGCGATGGCGCGACCGCAGGCGAAATCGTTGTGCGCGCGGATAATGTGATGGCGGGTTACTGGAAATTGCCTGAAGAGACGGCGCGGCTTATTCGCGACGGCTGGTTTCACACGGGCGATATGGCGGTCGTCGATGCGGAAGGCTACTACCTGATTGTTGACCGCAAGAAAGACATCATTATTTCGGGCGGCGAAAATATCTCTTCGATTGAAGTTGAAAAAGCGATTTACTCAAACCCCGCCGTTTTGGAATGCGCGGTGATTGCGGTGCCTGATGATAAATGGGGCGAAGTGCCGAAAGCCATTGTCGTCTTGAAACAAGGTGAGCAGATGACCGAAGAAGCGTTGATTGCTTATTGCAAAACCCAACTGCCGGGCTTTAAGGTTCCCAAGTCCATCGAGTTTCGCGATGAATTGCCGAAAGGCGGCACCGGAAAAATTTTGAAAAAAGAGTTGCGCGAAGCCTACTGGCAGGGGCAGGAAAAGCGCGTACATTGAGAAAAATTTTTATCAAGAAGAAGGGGAGAAAGGGAGCCTTTGAGGTAAGCGGTATCAAGCAAACTGTCGGTTCGCAAATTACTGTCACAAACATCCTGAGCAATAATGAATTTTTTATCTCCCCTTCTTCCGCAAGGGTCTCTGCGGTTTGTATAAAAATTTGTGCACAGATGTTTAAAGGAGATATTGCCATGTCACATCACGTTGTCCATCAACCCATGCTTATCCGGAGATTAAGTGTCGCACTCATCTGTTGTTTGCTGCTTGCTTCAATACCATTGGCGCAAACCGCCAGGCAGCAAACGCCCACGAGTGGCAAACGTTACCCTCGCACAGTGATTCGCAATGCGGTGATTATTGATGGCAACGGCACGCCGGCATCGGGACCGAAAGACATCGTCATTGAAAATAATGTCATCACGGAAATCGCCGCGCTTGACCCGGTGGCATTGAAAGAAGGTCGCGCCAAACGTCCCGCGCAAGGCGATGCAGAAATTGATGCGACCGGTAAATATGTATTGCCCGGACTGATTAATTTGCATGGACACACGCAAGACGAACGCGGCGGCAACGCGCAACCCGTCGATTATTGTTTGAAGATGTGGCTGGCTTGCGGCATCACCACGGTGCGCGATGTCGGGGCGACGAAAAAGACTTTGGAATGGCGCGATAAAAGCGCAAGAAATGAAATCGCGGCTCCGAAAATTTTCGCTTACGGCATTTTCACTGCACCGCCGACGCCGAAAAACGCCGATGAAGCGCGGGCGCGGGTGCGCGACCTGAAAGCCGCAGGTTACGATGGCATCAAACTTTTCGGTGTTGACCGCGACATTATGCAGGCAATGGAAGACGAAGCGCGCAAGGTCGGACTTCGCGTCGCCCACCACGTCGGTGTTGAAGAGACCAATGCCTGGGATGATATTAAATTTGGCACTACAAGCATCGAACACTGGTACGGTATACCCGATGCCGCGATTGAAAGCGGCAGACAAAATTTCCCGCCTTCCTATAATCAATGGTTCGGACAAAACTAAGCGGCAATAACCGCATAATTTCGTAACGAATCGTATTCAGGATGATTTTTTATCAAACTTGGCTCCAGAGCTAACTTTGAAATAATCATCTCCAGAAACTGTTC
>JBFMDH010000052.1 GCA_040754075.1 Acidobacteriota bacterium | reverse complement strand
CGCCGATTGTGCAGTTGTGGCGACGGAATTGGGAACGAGTGGCGGTTTTTTATGCTTACCCGGAAGAAATTCGTCGAGTAATTTATACGACCAATGCGATTGAGAGTGTGAATATGAGTTTGCGAAAAATTATTAAAAATCGTGGTTCATTTCCTACAGATGAAGCGGCGTTGAAATTAATCTATCTGGCGTTGCAGAATATCAGCGAGCGCTGGACGATGCCGGTAAAGGATTGGCGAGCGGCGTTGAATCGGTTTGCCATTGAGTTTGCTGACCGGTTGCCAGATGTTTAATTTGACCGTTTACACAAAATTATATACACGCCCTTATGAAACTTTTTATGATTCTAAAGGGCTTTTCGTTTCACTTGCTTCAGCGCGCGCGAAGCGCAATTCTTATGGCTTCCCGCAATGCCGCTCGCGCGCCCGGTCAACTCCATCGTTAGTCCGTTACGACTAACTGGTCGATGATCCATGAAGCTCAAGAAAGTAGAATACATTTTGAATGACCTAATCCGGCATGCGGGATTGAACCCCAGGTGTCCTGACCTATCGCGGTATTTAGCCGTACTCAGAGAATATGCACACATACCGATAAGTTGTGAGCTTGATACCTGGTGGTTTTTTAGCGGAGTGAACAACGCATCTGGCTTGGATTGCTTTGATTTGTGCTTTGTGCGGATAATGAAGCCAAATGAAGACAGTCGTCGTCACGTTCATTTATGTTGCTATTTTGACTACGGGCAAGTGCCGGAGTTGTTCAGCATGAAGATGAGCATCCGTTCATCACGAATGAAATCAAGTGATGAGTTTTTCGATTATATAGAAAACTCTGAAGAGATACAGACCCTGATGAGCCGGTACAGTCCGAAATATTGTAATGTATTTAAGAGTACAGCACATCATGGACCTCCTGATGACGCTGCCTAACCAGCGATTCGACCGGAGCGCGTATCTGGGCGTTTCTCATGCAATCAATTCTAATCGCGACCGGTCAATCGCAATGCCATTAAGTTAAGACTGGGAGCGCGGACGTGGACGTCCGCGCTCCCAGTCTTAACTTAATGGCATTGCCGCTGACCCCGGGCGTTAGATTTCTGAATAGGAGTGTGCGAAGTGATCAGAGATTGTCTTTTTGTTGTGATGTTATGTGCCACAGGACTCTGCGTGCAGGTTTGCCTAGCCCAGCAGAAATCCGAATCCTCTCAACACAACCTTTCGATAAAACTATTTAACGCGGTCGCAGACCATCATTCGGATACCCTTCTTTTCAAGGCTTTGCAATACACTGCTCCATATCCAGGGTACTATCAGGAGCTGATTCTTAACAAAGATGGCTCGGCTTACAACGCTCGCGTCGTACCAGATTGGGCGGTACAAGATTCAAAGGGCGCGAAGTTGAGCGAATCACAACTCGATGAAATCAAACAGGTGCTGGTGATGCTTAACCTCAAGCCCGCTTCAAGTATGCCAACGCCTTCTCCTGGAGTAGTCCACACAGTTTTTGTATTTGACGGCGGTAAGGGACTCGCGCGCTATGATTATATCGGTTTGCTTCCGGCAGAAGTTCAAAGCCTCTTAGACCTTATTCATTCGGAGATCGAAAAACAAGAACGGGTCAAATATGAGGAGGGGCTAGAACGCCGTAAGCATATGCAGCAGGTGTATGGCGAATGGCAAAACAAGCTAGGGGTCGTCATTCCTTCCGACTCTCGCATGCATAGCTTAAAGGGCGCTAATGGGTTGTTACTCACCATTGGTGGTCGCCGAGCGTCCGAATCCAAATTCGTTGATGTCTCAATTTACCATGTCTTAATCTTCTACCCCGAAGCATCGCTTACGGGGTCGGGTGGCGGCGGGGGCTGGAGCGACGAGCCGCTCTCGACCAATGTCATAATCTGGTCGTTGCATAAGGAACCTGCGGTTAATGATCAGAACATGAGCGAGAAAAGACTTGAACTGAAATACAATGCCATCGACAAAACTCTAAGCGTAGGGAGCAGAGAGTTTTCTCTCAATCAGGGGAACTTGTTCATTATTCAAATGAACGATGATTGGGCACCGATTGTGAGGCAGGGTGACACTTTTATAGATGAGCAAATGGATGATCAAAAGGTGCTTGACTACTTCAAATCAGTATTCCCACAAGATGGAGTGATACAGTATCTAAAGTTGACCTGAACAGAGAAATCTAACCCTTCGTTGAACCTGAGCGCGCGAACAACGACTCACATGAAATCGGATTACTCGTCGCGCCCGGTCAACTCCATCGTTGGGCTTTTGAAGATGATGCAAGATGCCCGAATAACCGCCCATAAGTCCTCTTGAGGAGAGTCGAATATATGAATAGAAACGAAGCTCAAATTGATGACCCTGTTATTGCCATCAATATTAATAAAACTTACAGACACGGTATTAACGCCGATGATTTATATGACTGTACTAGGGGAATATGGCGACTGAACAAACATCATGCGGAGCAGGCGACTTACGCTTTTGCTGTATATCAAGGAGTAATCAAAGAGGTCTATGAAATAAATAAGTGGTTTCCCGCAGGATCAACGAAATATCTTCGCCGTCGCTTCAATCCGATAGACCTCTTTGAACGATTTGAATTTATTGGAAGAGTCGCACCAGACAATGTGCGAGGGAAATACATTGGGAAAACATTGCCTATAAGGCATGGACAAAACCCAATCCGTTACTTCAATTGCTAATGGAAAGACGAAGACATAAATAACAGTCTACTGGCAAACAAAAGCCTAATCACCACATCACCGGAGCGCGCAACGTGCGTGTCGCCTGCATTGTCCGTAATACAATCGCCGCGATAGCCCTTCGATTTTAATCAATGGAAAATTGTGATTATGGACGCTATGGTTGAACCGTTGAAATTAATATCTTGCCCGGATTGCGCTCACCAATGTTCCCAACAGGCTATCAGTTGTCCGAGTTGCGGAAAGCCTTTTACGCCACCATCAGCCGCCGGGAAAAAAGTTTTGGATGACAAAGTCTTTGACCATATTCTCATGCAATCTTCGATGAAAGTGGGAATGTGTTTAACCTTGCTCGGCTTAATAAAAGTTGTCGAAGGCGCAAAAAATCTCAAGTCGTTTACCGATGAATTCCTGGCAATCGTCGCCCTGTTTTTTACGGTCTCAGGTATCGCTTCCTATTTCGCCATAAAAGAAAGCAACCCTGACCGCAAACAACAAAAAGGCACCATTGCCGATTTTATTTTCTCGATTGCGCTTTGTTTACTGGCCATCATCTGTGCGATTATTGCTTTGCAGGTCATGTAGCAACGCAATCATTTTTTCAATTCGAGAAGCATTTCCCAAATCATTACTGTTGGGCATTTCTTTGTTCAAATAGGCGGGGGTAAAACTGAAATCTCAGGAGGTCGTTTTGCCATGCGTAAATCGTGCAAAGTTTTTGTTACCCTCGCATTCTTTTTTCTCGCTACGCTCACTTTCTCGCTCTCGCAAAAAAAAGTTGCCGCAAGCGATGACGAAAATGTTTATGTCAATCTCCCGTCACCCGCTTCCCTTTTCGCCTGGCAAAATCCTTGCCCGGATGCGAAGCCTTCGCCGCTTCCGTTGCCGAGTTCACTACCGCCAGGCAAACTGCTCGATTTTCAAAAAGAGGTTTTTAATTTCCTCGACACCGGCGGCTATCTGAGTTGGTGTCGCGATAAATGGGTGCGCGACACCGGACCTTACATCAATAACGTTTATTACGGCACCCATCCGGCTGTCCGGGTTTTCTATTCGCCGCCGTTGATGAAATGGCTCACCCAAGGTCGCAAAGGCGCGATCCCCAACGGCGCGATGATTATCAAAGAACAATACACCCCGCCCGCGGCGCGTTACGAAGATATGACCGATGATGAAATCGCTAAAGAATTCGCCAAGTCAAAAGACTGGACGATTATGATTAAAGATGCGGCGGGTTCCAAAGACGGCTGGTACTGGGGCGAATTTTATACCGGCATGAGTTTCAATCAGAATCAATACCCGTTCAATTATCAAAACGCCGGGTTCGGGCAATACTGTTTGCGCTGTCACGCTTCGGCGGAAAGCGAATACACTTTTTCATCGCTGAAAAATATCAAAGGCTTTCCCGATGAACCGCTGATTTTTCGTGTAGATAATTCCTGGCGCAATTTGTCGCCATTTGAAAAACCCTTTCTTTATACCCATCGCCGCCCGAAACAGGACGCGTCGAATAATCCGCCGGTTGATACCAACCTGGAATTTTTACAGACCTTCAAAACTATTCCCCGCGTGCCGGTTCAGACCGTAGAAAAACTGCCGCCCGAAACTTTGGATAGAGTGGTTGCCGCAACCAAAGGCGCGGAACAATTCATCACTTCAGACCAATGCATGATGTGTCACAGCGCGGCGACGGGTCCTTATGGGCCAACCATGTTTTTGCAAACCGCGCCGCCGGTAAACGGTGTGCCAAGCGGCATCAATGTTTCGCCTTATGGTGAATGGCGTTGGTCGCCTATGGGGCTTGCCGGTCGTGACCCGATTTTTTATGCGCAACTCGAAAGCGAAATCGAGATTCTCAAAAACGAATTTAAAAATCCTGAGCCGATCATTCAGGCTACCGTCAACACCTGTTTGAGTTGTCACGGCGGCATGGGGAAACGCCAATTCGATATTGACCACAAAAATCCGTTCGCCGATTTCAAATTGGATTATGTGTTTCTCACCAATCCCGATAATCCCAATTTCAAATACGGGTCGCTGGCGCGTGACGGCATCAGTTGCACGATGTGTCATCACATCAAAGAAGATGAGTACCCGCCGACGCAACCGCCGATTGCTTATTTTTTGGAAAACTCCACCACCGGACAATTTCAAATGAGCAAACCCGATGAACTGCAGGGACCTTTTAAAGACGACACGATTTCAACCTACCCGATGGAAAATTCATTGGGGATAAAACCGAAATTCAGCGACTATACCAAATCATCGAGGCTTTGCGGCAGTTGTCACTTAATCAATTTACCGAACGTTGACGACCCGCTTAAACCCGGCGAAAAACCGACGGTATTGGATACTTCGGAAAAAAATCCCTTATTTAAACCGTTCATGCATTCGATTGAACAAGCCACCTATATGGAATGGCTCAACAGCCAGTTTCAAACCGAATTCAATGCCAATCAACAGACCGCGCAGTCCTGTCAGGATTGTCATATGCCCGGCGGTTATCAAAACCCTGCAAAAAAAATCAACCTCAAACAGATTCAACAACCCATCGCTATCATCGAAGACGACAGTTATCCGGCAGCGGAATACTTAGCGCCGCTTGATAAACTGCGGGTGCGGGTTCGCAAAGAAGGTTATGTGCGTCATGAATTGCTCGGCTTGAATGCCTATCTCATCGAAATGTTCAATCAGTTCAATGATATTCTCGGGGTTCGCAAAAACGATTATATGAGCGGTTCGACCACCGATTTGCAGGACACTCTCGATAACATCGCCCGGCAGGCGCAGGAAAAAACCGCGACCATTGAAATTCCCTCGCTTAAAATCGTAAACGAAAAATTGACCGCCGAGGTTAAAGTCACCAACTTAACCGGGCATCGCTTACCGAGCGGCGTGGGTTTTCGCCGCGCATTCATTGAATTTCAGGTTATCAATAATGCGGACGGACGCGAACAGGTCATCTGGGCATCTGGGCGCACCAACAATGTCGGGGTGATTGTTGATGGCAATGGTGATGTGTTGCCTTCGGAATTTTTCACCGAATATCAGGAAGGCAAAAAGACTTTGCAACATTATCAACCGCACTATGAAACCATCACTTCACAATCGCAGGTGCAGATTTTTGAAGAACTGGTGCAGGACAGCAAAGGCAAATTCACCACCAGTTTTATTCACCGCGACCATGAACTCAAAGACAATCGCTTGTTGCCGAAAGGCTGGACGAAAAACGGTCCCAGCGCAGATATTCCGTTTGCCTACATCGAAGCGACTTATCCCAAGGGAAACGCCGCGCAAGACCCGCAATACCTGAGCGGCAGCGGCACGGATACGGTCACTTACGAAGTGAGTTTGCCGAAAAACATTGACGCAGCCAATATCACCGTGCAGGCAACGCTATATTATCAAGCGATTCCGCCGTCGTATTTGAATATGCGATTTAAGACCGTGCCGAATGGCTTGGCGACCCGGCGGCTTTACTTTTTGACCTCGAATTTACAAACCACGGGAACCTTGATTGATGATTGGAAACTTCGTCTGGTATCAAAGCGCGCACAGGCAAGTAACTGAAGCCTGTGCGTAATTCAGAAGTCGGAATGTCTCGTAAAATCTCTGTGTCTCTGTGGTTATTTTTTCACCACAGAGACACAGAGGCACTGAGGCAGGAGAGCGTTTTTTCAAATTCTACTCATCGCAAAGAACTTTATTTTGCGCGCACATCAAATAATCATCAGGTTGATTTGCATTCGCCCTTAATGGCAAATTGATAAGCGTCTGATTTATCATTGCCGACAAATTCAATCGTCATCATTCGAGGGGTTATGCAAAAAAGCCTCTGCATCCTGATTGTTCTTGCGCTACTGGTTTTATCGGTGGTCGGGCAATCGAGGATGGGCGCGGTTCCCCGTTATTCGGAAAAAACCGACCCCAACAAACCCGGCGAATTCACCTTTGTGAGAACCATCTACAGTACGGCTTTCGGCGGTCGTCGCGGCAGTTCGTGGGCAGTCGATTTTCCCGAAGCCGATTACCATTTCATCATCGGGGTTCGTGATTGGTCAGGCACGATTTTGAATATCGCAGCCGAACCCAAACAACTGGAAATCCTCGACGAAAAGCTCTTCGATTATCCGTTAATCTATTTTGTTGAACCGGGCTATATGGAACTATCCAATGAAGAGGCGGCGCGGCTTCGCGAATATGTCACACGCGGCGGTTTTCTTTTCCTTGATGATTTCTGGGGCGATTATGAATGGGAAAATGTGCAGGAACAGATGAAGCGAATTTTTCCCGAATACCAAATCGAAGACATTCCGCCCGATGATTCATTGTTTCATTGTTACTTCGACATCAACGAAGTCGTACAGGTTCCGGGCATCGGTTCGTGGCTCGGTCGCGGCGTCACCCACGAAAAAGGCGGTTACACGCCGCATTACATGGGCATTCGCGACAAGAGCGGAAAACTCCTGGTCTTTATCGCCCGCAATTGCGATTTAGGCGATGCGTGGGAATGGATTGATGACCCGCGATACCCTTTAAAATACGGACTCGCCGCCTATAAAGTCGGCATCAATGTCATCATCTATGCGATGTCACATTGAAATATTCAGTGAAAACGTAAGGGACGACATTGAACCTGTTGCGTGATAAGAAAATTCGATGCGTGTCTCATTTACGAGCTTAAAAATACGTCGGAAAATTTATAAAGAGCACAGGAGGCTATCTTAAGATTTTTTTGTAAAAAGCTTTCAAAACTTATTACGCAACAGACTCATTATCTAAATTTCACATCCACATCGTAAAAAATAATTATCAATAAAAAATTCCGCAAAAATGGATTATTTAATTACTAAAAAGTTATACAATTTTTAATTCGATTTTTCTTTTTTGCTTTTTAATGTTGACATTTTTTATTTTCATATAATAATCTTTCGTTGCTATTTAGAATTTTTCCATTTTTATTTTGAATTAAGATAGAATTTCGCTTCTTGAAGCGGAGCATTACATCGAATTTGCCTCTAATTTTTAATTATTTTAGCGATTGTTTTGACTTGGTTACTAGGTTGGTTTTTCATCATCACGACAAGCCCAGTAGCTAAAGAATTGTAAAAATAAAGGAGTTCTATAGAAATTACATTGAGATAGAGATTGGTGCAATTGTGTAATTTCAAGGATTGAAATATCGTTCAAAAATTTTATACCACTTTTATGTCGAAAGTTTAATATCTATCAAAATCCCTCTGCACACTAGCAATGCGAATCAAGAGTTGAACAGGAGTCGAAAACAACAGACTGTCAGTTTGCCATAGCAATGAACCAGCAAACCATTAGTCGAACGAACCTTTGCGGCATCCTGAATCCCTGATCTTTGAATTAACCAATTGAACAATGACTCAATCGGTTGACGCATCGCCGACACGAAGCGCGACCATAGACTGTTGTAAGCTGCTTCTTTTTCTTGCCCTCGTGGGCACTTATCTGGCGTACAAAGTTCAACCTCATGCTTTGCCAGTTCGGCTTTCATCGCCTCGTCTTTATAGGCTTTATCGGCGAACAAAGCAGCAAACGCCGGAGGCTCCATTTCTTGGCGAAAAGCCGTCAGGTCGTGAACCGACGCGGCAGTCAGGGCCAAGGCTTCTGGCAGTGGCAATTGCTGAAGGCGACGACGACCACAAAGATGCAGTTTGACACCGTGATAAAAGAGCTTTTTGGTGGAACAAAAGCCTTTATTGGCAACTTCTCTGGCGACTTTGGCGGCATCGGCGCGACTGCCTTTGGCAAGCAGGATGGGCAAAGAATCCAAGACATAATCGGTCGTTTGTGGTAAGCCATTTGCCAATTGGCTCACCAATTCTTCGAGCAGCAAAGCAAAACTTGGACTGAGTTGATTGAGGCGATAATTGAAGGCTTGATAAGAGGGCAAATCTGGAAACCAAGCCAGCCAATGTCCAGCAATATAATCATAGATGCGGCGTTGTTGGAAATGACCTTGAAGATGCTCGAACAGATAGACAGTGATCAATTCTTGGTCAGTGAAATTAGGCTGGTTGTTGTTACTCATACGTTGAACTTTCAAGATTGAATGTTTATCGTAAACGCTACAGACCCAGACATAGAGTTGGATGAGTTGATGTTCCATAAACCCAATTCTACAACTCTTTGTCGGGCTGCTTTCAACTCTTGATTCGCATTAGCAATGTTTTTATATTACCTTTCTTGAGGTCAAACAATTGGTACCTAAATTTAAGTTTGGGACAAATTATAAGTCGGAAGCAATTAGTATCTTAATTAAAAAGATTTTTGGTACATTGGATGATTATCAAATTTTACCTTCATTTAAGGAAATTAAAAACTTTGTAGAAAATGCTGAGTATCCTATAGGAAAAATACTTATTATAACGTCAGAGACGCTTATTACATCAGAAAGGCTTTTATTAACGCTTAAAGAAGACCTAAAATTTCCAACCTTTCATTTAATTATCATTCAAACCGAAATCAGTTTCGACCATAATCTTTTCGATGATAGCTCAAGAGTTCATTTAGTAGATTCAACCGATAATGACATGTATGTTGATCTTGCTCATCATTTGCATGGTATCAAAGAGGCTCTTTTTCATCTTTGGGTAGAAATTACTGTTAGCTACATTTTAAACAGTTATGAGGAACAATATTCCTCTCTGGTAAAATCTGAAACTCAAGCCAATAATTTTATCAGTACAATAAAGCAGGAAGTTGCAGCACAAGCTATACAAGTATTTCATCTGGATAGGTACGAAAATGTTTTTCTCCCAAAGGAAGGATTTGGAGTAGCACCGATTTCGGTTATTCCAATTGATGTAGCAGTAAGTTTATTTAAGTTTGAAAGAGATTGTTTAACATATAATAGTCAATCCCCTGAATCTCAACAGATTTTAGCTAAATTCCCACCGAGACAATTACATATCATAGAAATAATAGTATCCACTTTCTTATTTGAGGATGAACCTTGTTTGATCATTTACGCTTTCGACAAACAAAATGACCCCATGTTCATGTGGGAAATTTGTCATATCGCATCAAGGGAAATTTTTCATCTCTTGCGTGGGAATGCCATTAAATCCCAATACAACACTCTAAAAAATTTAACAATGCTTCAAAGTCTTACTGGAGAAAAAAAGAATGCTCTCGGAGATGCATTAAAACATCTACAAGATTATTTCAATGCTAGTAGTGTTTCAATAATTGAAATTCTTCCTCAAGAAATTGATAACTTTAAATTTGAGAAAACCTACATAGCAAATTCACAGGTAAAACACGATTTTGTACCTGCTGGAGGGTTTGTTGACTATTGCATCACAAAAAATAAAGCTCTTTTATTAACAAGAACCTTTCGAGACGGAACACCTGGCTTCGGAATAGGATTAGAATTTAACCCCAAGAATATTAAAAATAGTATTGGAAAAAAAGTACGTATTCCTTTTGTCCTTTCTCCAAAAGCAGTTGAACGAGAACTCAGTTTAATTTATTTTCCGCTACACCATGATGATAAAATTATTGGCGCACTAAAAGTATCAGATTTTGAGAAAAGCAACTCCTTCAATATAAGACACCTTAAATCTTTGGGCACCTTTGCCGAACCAATTGTCACTATTCTATATAATATTACTTCCATTTCAGAACTCAAATTCAGAATTGAAAGAACGCAAGCTATAGAAGCCATATTTGCTCAGGAAGAAGCATTGTTATATTACCGGGAAACATCTCTTGGTATATTTCATCAAGTTCAAAACTATGTTACTCGAATTGGAGCTGATTTACTTGATGCTGAAACACTTTCTTCAGGTCTTGGAGCAAAGGGAGTAGAAGTATCAAAACTCCTGCAACAATGTCGTAATTTTGCCAAAAAGTCTGTTGCGATGATTCGCCAAGCCCAAAAAAGAGGAAGAAATTTAAACCCAGAGCCAAAAGATTGTTATTTGGTTGAGATGATCGTAAGACCAAGTTTAGATTATGCCTATGAAAGAATAAATACGAAAGAAACTCATGGAGAAAATACCATAGTCATTGATCACACCCTTACAAATAAGGATTATAAAGTACACCTTGATATTGATCTGGTTAAAGAGAGCCTGATAAATGTTCTTAACAATTCAATTTGGGCAATAAAAGAAAATAAGTTTAGCTCAAAAAAAAGAATCTTAATTGCAGTTAGAGAACTACCAGAAAAAAACTCTGTAAAAATAGTTATTGAAGATTCAGGGATAGGAATTAAGAAAGAGAATATCCCCAAAGTTTTTGATCGTTTTTTCACAACTCGTGGAGAAGAGGGAACAGGATTAGGGCTTTATTTTGCAAAACAAATTATTCAGCAGTTTGGGGGAAATATCTATATACATAAGTCTTTCTACCCCGGGAAGGGAACAATCGTAGAAATCATATTTCCTTTGAAGGAGAAAGTAAAATGAGTGCAATTAAGCCAGCTATACAGGCTGCTTCAATTCCAATTTTATGGATGGATGATGAACCGGGTGAAATAGAAAAATATATTCTTATGCTAAATTCAGAACCAAGCAACATTAAGCTCGACTTGGATATAGCCTGTTCGATAGAGGAAGCACGCAATAAGCTGAGAACCGGGAGTTATGCAGTTTTCATAGCCGACTGCCTTATGGGAGGTGTGGCGAATGGAGCAAAATTTCTTTTAGAGGTAAATCAAAGACGTAAAGACCTACCTACATTTGTATATAGTGCTTGGTTAGGCGATCCAAGATACGCACGACACCTTGAGCAGAGTTTAGCAATAATCAAACAGGATCGGGATATCTTTGATCGCCCACTGTATAAAAACAAATTTTTTACTTCCATTTATGAAATTGGCAAGGAGTATTTGAAAGTTAAAGATTTTAAGCCAGAGATTATTCAATTTAAAAAATATTTAGAAAATCCTGAAAAGTATTTAAGCTCAGTAAGAGTACATTGGCAAAAACATGGACATTGGATAGAGATCGAAATGAAAAGAAAAAGTTTCTCTTGGTGTGTAGTTTGTGAAGAAGAAATTGTAGATGGGTCTAACGATCTCTTCGATTTTCCTAATGAACAGAAACTTTATGATTTAGGGATTAAATATAATCGAATACCATTTGCCTATAGTGATATTTTTCTACCAGAAAATATTTTTACCGTTGGTGAAAATTGGCATGAAACGCCCTTAAAAAATGATTTCTATCCACGAATTAAGGCAAAAATTAATGACATAGAAATCCCAGATGATTTGGATACGGGGTCTCCGTTGACCTATGTCTCTGACAAAATTGTACAAAGAGGATTTCTACGTTTTTTTAGAAACTGTCGAAAAGGCTATATTCTGGGAAGCGAATTTGACTTTTCAACTGTCAAAGCAAGTTTAACCCTTTCTGATATAGATGGAATAGAACAAACTAGGGAAATTCCAGTAGCTGTAGTTGATGGTTGGGAAGCAAGCGCATTTAAGGAGAGAAACCCAGAGCGCCAAGTCTTATATGGGAGAGATATATTACGCGCATTTGAAGTTGAAGTTATTCTGGATTCAAAGAACAAAATCACTCGCATCCGTTTTATATAAAATAAATTGATTAAAGGAGACCCTCTTATGCAAAAAAAAAATGGACTAGGACCTGAAGAAGTGGATATCCCCGATGGAAGTGTGGTAGGGGGAATAGCCGTATTTTTTCAGTCTATATACTCAATATTGGGACTCTTAATTGGAGGGTTATGTGTACTAGGTGGACTGGGACTACTAACAAACGGGATTGCCGGATCTAGTTCCTGGACAGCTAAAGTTCTCGGGATAGAGAGCAATATTTCAGATGCGCCACCAGGGGTTATTCTATTTATAGTTGGAATTTTTATCACTTGGGTTACTAAGTATACAGTAACGGTGAGGAAGAGCAACAACCACAAAAACTGAGTCATGCCCAGTAGTTTTTGAAGCCTTTGTGAGCGATAGTCTGGGAAAAGCCTTTTTTCTGGCATTTTCGCAATCGAGCGCCACAAATAATGCTGGAAATTTAGCTTTCTGCGTCCGAATTAATCGAAAATCCAAGTTTTGCCTCAAAGTGCCCGTGATTTGCGCTTTTTCGTCATCGTATCATTTTTCCACTGGGCATGACTCAGCCACAAAAAGAACCTCTAATAACCCACGGGTTAGTTACGCAGATAAAATCTCAAAGCAAAACAAGAACCAGAGGCTTGACAGTGTTATCTTTAGTTCAAGTCGCTTCCAGTGCTCTTAGGTATTAATTTAATTCTGCGCGTTGCGAATCGCGTTCAAGACATCATCATCGGTCGGGCGAAACACTGGCAACACCGATTTGCGATACGCAATCACACCCTGTTTATCAATGACCATGACGGCGCGTTGCGAGCCGCCAAACAGCGATTGCACCTTCAGGAGTTTCGTCACTTCGCCATTTTCATCCGCGAGCAAAGTTTGCGGCAGATTGTAATGCTCGGCGAATTTTTTGTGCTGTTCGACGGTTCCCACGGAAATCGCCACGACCTCTGCGCCGGTCGCTTCATAGGCATCCCAGTTATCGCGCATACTGCACATCTGTTTGGTGCAGACCGGCGTTTCGTCTTTCGGATAAAAGACCAGCGCGACCACTTTGCCGCGCCTATTCGATAACCGCCAGGTTTTTCCATTTGCATCCGGCAATTCAAAATCCGGTGCCAGTTTGCCGACTTCCGTACCTACATTGGTTGCTGCGCTGCTCATTATTTTCTCTCCTTTAAAAGTTGAAACACCAGTTACACCAATGACGCGAATTCCACGCCAATCGCTTTAACGCTTTTTCGCATCGCTCAGAGCGTTGTACTTTCGCAGAATCTCTACGGTTTTATCAATCGGTAAGGCTTCGATTTTACGCCCGCGTCCTTCCATCGTCACCGCGCGAAACAGCGAATTATAAATCGCTTCTTCGGTGGCTTCGATGACCGCTTCAAACAACGGCGACATCGCATTATTCGATAGAACTTTTAATTCACGAAGCGCATTGGCTCCCGGTCGTATGCGAACCTCCGTTGCAGTAGAAAAAGCAATCGCATAATCACCGCTGCCGTTTGAAGCTGACGACCCCGCGCGCGCCAGCCCCATCATCGAACGGGCGGCAAGTCTGCGCAAATTTCTTTCATCAAGCGGCGCATCTGTGGCAATGACGATGATGATTGAACCATCCGGGTTTTGCTCAAAGGATTGTTCCGATTGAACGGTTGACTGATTTTGGGCATTCGAGTTTTTGTCCGGTTGATTTGAAGCGATTTGAGATTGAGTTGAAGAAGGTTGATTTTGCGTGGTTTTCTTTTCGCTTTCGCGCTTTTCAATCTCATCCTTCAAATAATACTTTCCAAGTTCACGTCCGACCGGCGCGCCGTTGATGGTGAGGATGCCGCCGAAATTGGATTGCACCAGAACGCCAACCGTAAACCCGCCTAAACTCGCGGACAACTTTCTCGATGACGTACCGATGCCGCCTTTAAACCCGAATGCGATGGTTCCGGTTCCCGCGCCGACTGCGCCTTCTTCGACCTCGCCGGCTTTGGCATTATTAATCGCATTCAAAACATCTTCTTTGGTCACCGGGCGTGAGCGAATGTCATTCAAACCGCCATCATTGGTTTCGCCTACCAAAGGATTAATCGATTGCACATCGGTGTTGCCATCAAGCGCCAGCATATAATCAATCACCGCATCGGCGACGCGCGGAACATTCAAAGTTGAAGTGAGCAGGATGGGCGTTTCGATTTCACCGAGTTCATTGACTTGAGTTGAACCCGCAAGTTTGCCGAAGGCATTGCCGATGAAGACTGCGCCGGGAACCTTTTCGCGAAAGAGATTTCCGCCATGCGGTAAAATCGCCGTCACTCCTGTGCGAAGGTTATCGCCGCGAATCAAAGTGGTGTGCCCGACGCGCACCCCCGCGACATCGGTAATGGCATTCAAAGTTCCTGTCGGCAAAACGCCGATTCTTAGTCCCAAATCTCTGGCTCGCGAACGGTCGTTTTTCATCATCGTTTGCCCGGAAACCATTAATCCCAACACGATTCCCAGTAAAATTGGTTTCACATTCGCCTCAATAAATTACTAGTGCTTTTCCAAAAGTGATGGTTTATCATTTTCTCACAGTCGCTTCAAATCGAGATTGACAATTTCGGCTTCCCCCGCAAATCCGAAATCAACTGTGTTGTGTTGCTCCTACCCCGAAAAGTCCTGACCTGTTTTTAACATCAGGACGATAACGATGAATCTGAAAAGCATCCGTATTTTTCAGAATCAATGACTGAATGTCTTTATACGTTTCTCAGCAGGAGGCTTCCATGCTTCATACCCATACCATTGATGAGCGCGTTGAATTCGCTTTAATCAGTGAAGGCATTTTAACTAAAGAACAATTATCCAGAGCCAAAAATATTTCCGAGCACCTCGGAGGAGAAAAAACTCTCAAAGAAGTTTTAATCGATATGAACTGGGTCAACCCCCAGAAGCTTGATGATTTTGTGCGTCGCCAGAAAATGAAACAACGGGTCGGTGAAATTCTCGTTGCCCGAAATTTAGTTACCGAAGAAGAGGTTCAAAAAGCCCTGGAGGCGCAGCGAAAAGCCACGCCGCGCGCCAAACGCATCGGTGAAATCCTCGTTGAAATGGGGGTCATCGAAGAGCGCCACGTCATTGAAGCGCTTTGCGAAAAATTCTCGCTCAAGATGCTCGAACCCGACATCACCGAAATCGATCTGGAGTTGGTTCGCAAAGTTTCCCTCAAATACCTGCGTCGGCAAATCGCGCTGCCGGTAAAAATCGAAAATAGTCAGTTACTCCTTTTGGTCGCTGACCCCACCAACACCGCTTTCATCGAAGAAATCGCCCGCTTGTTTATGTGCCGCGTCAAACTGGCAATGGCAACCAGCGCCGCCATTACCCAGACCTTTGACATCGTTGACGCGATGCTTCAAGGCAAAGATTCCGGGTATGCCGATTATCAAAAGGTAAAATATCATTCGCTTGAAACTCCTGCGCCACAGACGACGACTCAAGCGGAAGACCGCGTCGTCCAGATGGTTGACCAGTTGATTCGCACAGCGATTGATGAGGGCGCATCCGATGTCCATCTTGAACCGATGGCGAATAAACTGCGAATGCGTTACCGATTGGATGGCGTCCTGGTTCATAAGTTGGATTTCCCGCGCGATTACACGCCGCGAATTATTTCCCGAATCAAATTGCTTGCCGAAGCCGATATCGCAGAGCGTCGCAAACATCAGGACGGCAGGATTTTTATTAAAACCGATAAGACCGAAATCGATATTCGCGCCTCATTTTATGCAACCGTATTTGGCGAAAATGTGGTGCTGAGGATTTTGAATAAAGCCTCGCTCATCAGCATAAAAGACTTGGGGTTTGCGCCGAATACGCTCAAGAAATTTACCGAAGATGTGCTGGATATTCCTTCGGGCATCACCTTGATAACCGGGCCGACGGGTTCGGGCAAAACCACGACGCTTTATAGCTCTGTCGATTATTGCAATGACCCGACCGTTAAAATCATCACCTGTGAAGACCCTGTCGAATATGTCATCGACGGCATTTCGCAATGTTCAATCAACGAAAAAATCGGTCTAACTTTTCATGAAACGCTGCGCTCAATTGTCCGCCAAGACCCTGACATTATCGTCATTGGTGAAATCCGCGATAGATTTTCTGCCGATGTTGCCGTCCAATCGGCGCTCACCGGGCATAAAGTTTTCGCGACTTTTCATACCGAAGATTCCGTCGGCGCGCTGGTTCGCTTAATCAATATGGAGATTGAAACTTCGTTGATTGCTTCGACCATCAGTTCGATTCTCGCGCAACGCTTAGTGCGCAAAGTATGCCCGAACTGTCAGGTTGAATATCAACCCGAAGAACGATTGCTCAAGCGATTCGGTCTGACCAAAACCGATTTATTGAATTTCAAACTGGTTCATGGAAAAGGCTGTTCGACCTGCAATTTTACCGGTTACAAAGGGCGGGTGGGTATTTATGAACTGCTGGTTCCAAATGCCGAAGTTCGCGATGCGATTTTACAGAAACAGACGGCGCAACAAATCCGCCAAATCAGTCTGGATTCCTGCGACCTCGTCACCATGCAGGAAGACGGAATGATTAAAGCATTAAAAGGATTAACCACGCTCGAAGAGGTGCTGGAAAATGCGCCGCGGGTGTTTCATCATCGCAGCTACAAAACCGTGTTCGAGATTATGGGTTATTAGTCGTTTGACAAACCGCCGTGGTTCAGCGACTAATAAAAATGATGTTTATTTTTATCGTCGGAACCAAATATATTTTTCGGGATAAAGGCAAAACCGAGGATTTAAAGACCTGTCCCAATTGCGGCAGCACAGCGAAATTCAACGTCAAATCGGGGAGAAATTTTCTCACCCTGTTTTTCATCCTGCCGGTTTTTCCGATTGGCGGTACACAAACCCTTCTTGAATGCCCGTTTTGTCAAATGCGTTTCAGCGTACCAACCGATTGATGAGACCAAGAAAAAAGCCCGGTCGCTTTTGATTGAGCAACCGGGCTTTTCTCAATGAATTGATGAGTTGAGTTTTAGCGGCGACGTTTGTTTGATTTGGAAGATAAATCTTTCTTGCTCAGTTTCGCTTTGCCTGATTTAGCATCCTTGTTGATGGATTTGCTTTTCACGTTGCGACCTTTCAATTCAATGCGCGCCGAAGTTTTGCTGACATTTTTTGTGGCATAGCGACCTTCGTACCCTTTCACCTTGGCGCTCGGTGAATTTTTAATGCTTTCGGGAATTTTAATGGTTTGACCTCGCAGCAATTCACCGCGAGTTGACATTTTATTTAAACGAGCCACTTCCTGAACCGAAACGCCATGTTTTCCGGCGATGCTCGCGAGCGTGTCGCCGCGCTTGACCTGATAAGCAATCACTTGAGTTTTCATCTCAACCCGCGAGGTCGGACGTTCAACGCGAATTTTTTCCGCTTTGGCAATCTTTACATTCTCTGCCTTATCGGCTTTTGCCACATTTTCAAGCGGTTTTTCAAGGCGCTCAGGTCGGGCGCTTCTTTCCAATTTCGGTTCAACATCTTCAGGCTTTGCGGTCTCCAGATTTCTGGCAATTTCAGTTGCGGGTTGAACGCTTCGCCGCATGCGCTGTTCGGTCGTCAATTCCGCATAGGCGATTTCAAAAGCGCCTTTGGTTCCTTTGGGAAGACGCAATTGATAGGCTTGCCCTGGCGGGGTTGCGCCCTTGCGCAGTTCGGGATTTAACTCCTGAACCGATTCATAAGGAATCCCGATTAAATCTGCGACCACTCGTAAATCGGTCTGGTCAGTGACAATCGTGGTTTCAAGATTGAGTGGCGGATCGGGTTTGACGCTGAAGCCATAGCGGCTTTGATTTTTGCTGATGATGGTGATGGCTAAGATAATCGGCACATAATTGCGGGTTTCCTGCGGCAGCAGATTGCGGGCGTAAAGTTCCCAGAAATCCGCATAGCCGCATTTTGCGATGGCGTTATCGACGCGGTTTTCGCCGGAATTATAGGCAGCCATCGCCAGCATCCAATCGCCTGCGAAATGGTCATGCAACCATCGTAAATAACGCGCGGCGGCGCGGGTTGATTTTTCCGGGTGTGAGCGTTCATCTACCCAGGCGGTCTGCATCAGGCTAAAGCGTGTGCCGGTGCTTGGCACAAATTGCCAGATGCCTTTGGCGGCGGCGCGTGACAGGGCATTGGGTTTCCAGACCGATTCGGCTTGTGCGAGCCACATCAAATCAACCGGAACGCCTTCTTCTTTAAATACCTTTTCAACCATCTGGCGATAACGCCCGGAACGTTGAAGACCGGCAATCATGGTTGAGCGCCCGCGACCGGAAACGAAGAAGTTGATAAATTGAAAAACCGGATTGGCGATGGTGAATTCAAAATCATACTTGCCATAAATTTTTAACCCGTCGTGGGTGATGGCTGACAGTTCTCGTTCGTCTACATCTGAGATGTCATCAATTGCCGAGCGTTCAATGTTGACGGCGGGTTCCTGTCGGAAATTGGGATTAACCGAAACGCCGGGTTGATTGGTTGATGGCTGAGTGTTTGGCACGGGTTGCTGGGCAATAACCGGCTGCGCGATTGGACGGCGGATACTTTCGGGTAATGAATAGCGGTGGATGCGTTCAACCAAATCCGTATAGAAAGCATCAAGGCGGGGATTGGCGCGCAGGTTAATGCCCGATAGCATGATGGCATCAACCGCTTCATCAAAATATTGCCGCGCCTGTTCTTTTTGGCCTTTATTGAAGGCATCTTCGCCTTTGCGAAAACTCAACTCCGATTTATCCATAATGGAACGGATAGGGTCGCTGGCAATCGATGCGGTATTTTGAGCGAATGTCCTGCCGGATGGAATGATTGCGATGGTGAGGGTTGCGAGGATTAAAACAACGCCTGCACGGAACACGGCTTCCGCTTTATTCATTAATTTATAAACCTTTCACTACAAGTCTATTTGTCGAAACGCCGAGAAAGTTAAGTTGTATAAAAATGGTTCCGACTTGGGAGCTAAAACTCAGCCAAAATTTCCCCTGCTCAACAGGTAGGAGGGTTATATCACGCGGTTTTTCATTGCGTCAATGAAAGAACTAATCGCAAGAAATTTGCAAAGAATAGAAAGATTGAGCCTTTACCGAGTATTTTGACTTTTCACATTGGTAAAGGCTCAGTCTCAAGCCAGGGAAGTTTTCAAGACCTGTTTTAAAGAATCGACGAAGATAAAATCAATCTCTTTCAACAATTCTTTAGGAATTTCTTCCAGGTCGCGTTCGTTCTGTTTTGGCAACACGATGGTGGTGACGTGTGCGCGTTTGGCGGCAAGCACTTTTTCTTTAACTCCGCCAACCGGCAGGACGTTGCCGCGAAGGGTGATTTCGCCGGTCATCGCTACCGAACGTTTAATCGGTTTTCCCGATAGCGCCGAAACCAGCGCGGTCGTCATGGTGACGCCTGCCGATGGGCCATCTTTGGGGATTGCGCCTTCAGGGACGTGTACATGAATATCGAACTTTTCAAATTTATCCTGGGTGATGCCGAATTCATCAGCTTTCGATTTTGCCCAAGAGAGCGCCGCCTGCGCCGATTCCTTCATCACATTTCCGAGTTGTCCCGTAAGCAACAACCCGCCTTTGCCCGCCGTCAGTAAGGCTTCGATAAATAACACATCGCCGCCTGCGGGCGTCCAGGCTAAACCGGTTGCCACGCCGACCTGGTCTTTCTTTAATACTTCATCGGGGTAAGCTTTCGGTGCTCCGAGAAAATCATGGAGGTTTTTATCCGTAACCTTTACTTGTTGTGTATCGCCTTCGGCAACTTTGCGAGCGACCTTTCGACAAATCGCCGCAATGTCACGTTCAAATTGTCTGAGTCCGGCTTCGCGTGTGTACTGTTGAATGATGCCCTTGAGCGCGGTTCGATTAATCGCAATGTGTTTTGCCGAGATGCCATTCTCTTCCATCTGTTTTGGAATGATATGGCGGCGGGCGATTTCCATCTTCTCTTCTTCGGTGTAACCGGCAAGGCGTATGAGTTCCATGCGGTCGCGCAGTGCCGGGTGAATCGTATCGAGCATATTAGCGGTGGTCATAAACATGACATTCGATAAATCAAACGGCACACCGAGGTAGTTATCGCGAAATGAAAAATTCTGTTCGGGGTCGAGAACTTCGAGCAACGCCGAGGACGGGTCGCCGCGAAAATCTGCGCCGACCTTATCAATCTCATCAAGCATAATCAGCGGATTATTGGTTCCCGCCTGTTGAATGGATTGAACAATACGACCGGGCATGGCACCGATGTAGGTGCGGCGATGTCCGCGAATTTCCGCCTCATCGTGAAGACCGCCGAGACTCAAGCGTTGGAATTTGCGATTCAGGGCGCGGGCGATTGAACGCCCCAGACTGGTTTTGCCGACGCCCGGCGGTCCAACGAGACAAAGAATCGGCCCCTTGACTTTATCTTTTAATTTGCGCACCGCCAGCGATTCGATAATTCGTTCCTTGACCTTTTCCAAACCATAATGGTCTTCGTCAAGGATTTTCTGGGCGCGTTTTAAATCAAGGTTTTCTTCGGATGATTTTGCCCAGGGCAGAGCGACCATCACATCAAGGTAGTTGCGCAGCGTCGCGGCTTCCGCAGCATCCGGGTGCATGCGCTCCAGTTTTTTAATCTGACGCTCGACTTCGCTGGCGACCTCCTCAGGCATCTTCGCTTCAATCGCTTTATGGCGATACTGGGCAATCTCTTCGGCAATCTCGTTGCCTTCGCCGAGTTCTGTCTGAATGGCTTTGAGTTGTTGACGCAAAAAAAACTCTCGCTGCGAGCGATCAATTTCGCCTTTTGCCTGGGTGTTGATGTCCTGTTGAACCCTGAGCACATTGATTTCGCGTTGCAGCAATTCATTGACCCGACGCAAACGCTCGGCAGGATTTAATTTCTCCAAAACACTTTGGGCGTCAGAAACTTTTAAATCGAGATTCGATGCCGACACATCAGCGAGGCGACCCGGGTCATCAAGATTGGCGACAATCGCCATCACTTCGGCAGAAATGTTTTTACCCAAGGTCATCGCCTGTTCAAGCGATGAACGGACACTGCGATTCAAGGCTTCGAGTTCCAAATCTTCCGTATCATATTCGGGTTCCGGTAACGGTTTGATGTGGGCGATGAGGTAAGGATGCTTATCTTCAAAATGCGACACGCGAGCGCGGCTCAACCCTTGAACGAGAATGCGTATACGCCCATCGGGCATTTTCAACATACGCATAATCGAGGCGACGGTGCCGTAATTATAAAGGTCGCTACCCAAAGGTTCTTCTTTTTCGAGGTCGCGTTGAGCCGCAAGTATAATCATGCGATTATCGCCGAGCGCCTGTTCGACGGCGCGGATTGAGCGTTCGCGTTGCACGAACAGCGGCACAATCATATAGGGAAAAATAACAATATCCCGGAGCGGCAGAATCGGTAATGAATCGGGAATCTGCACCTGCTCGGTGGTTGGTTCAAGTTCTATCTCTTCAGGTTCAATGATGGCTGACATAACCATTTAGGTTACAGGTTTGAATTCTGAGGCGCAAGTTTTCGACCGGTGAGAAAAAATTGGTCGGCTATCGGGTGTAAATTAAAATCCCTGAAAGTCAGGAAATGAAGATTGAAATAATTTTTGAACAGCGCAACTATTTTGCGCGACCGCGAACCAGAGTTTTGATTTCGCTCATAAATTCGGTGACGTCTTTAAAGTCGAGATAAACGGAAGCGAAACGCACATAGGCGACTTTATCGAGTTCTTTGAGTCGCCGCATAATCATTTCCCCGATTTTTTCGGTCGAGCGTTCGCGGTCTTTGGAATCCTGAACGTATTTTTCAATGCTATTGACTAACGCTTCGATTTTTGCCATCGGAATCGGGCGACGTTCACAGGCTTTCATTACTCCCGCCATCACTTTATCGCGGTCGAAAGGTTCCCGCCGACCATCTTTTTTGACAACCATGTAAGGGATTTCATCGACGCGCTCGTAAGAGGTAAATCGCCGTTCACATTTTAAACATTCACGCCGACGGCGAATCACGTCGCCTTCACGGCTTTCGCGTGAATCAACAACTTTATCTTCAAGGTGACCGCAAAATGGACATCTCATAAACTCACTCTCGCTTATCGAAACCAGATTTACAGAGCGGCAATATGTTCCTGCTGTTGCTCTGACCGTTCAGAGGGCGGTTGCGCGGCGGAAAATTCAGGCGCATCTTGCTCAACTTCTTCAACCTGCTGCTCGCCGATATGCTTCAAATTTTCCAATGACAATCCTTCTTTGACAAGGTAATACATACCAAAAAAAGTAGCCGGAGCAAAAATCACCAGATGGAGAATAATGGCAACCGAAGCAGCTTTGGTGTGGTCAATGCCCATAAAAGCAAGCGATGCGGCAGTCGCCGTATGAAAGGGGCCGGTTGCGCCGCCCGGTGTGGGAACTACTGAACCGAGCATCGAAAGCCCCATCACGAAGACCGCTCCGGTAAAAGGAACCAGCACATAGGGAATTCCAAAGGCTCTGACCACCAACAAATGCGCTACGGCAACCATCAACCACAAAAGCACGGTATAAGAAACCACAATGGTCATTTCTCTGGCGTCGTGAAGAATGCTCAGGCTTTCAGCGATGTGTTGCAGGAGACTGATTAAACCTTTTTTAATCGCTACAGGCATCCACGGTAATTTTTTATCCAAAGCGGTCAATGCCGATTCCCGGTGTTTCCGAAAAGCATAAAGCCCATAGATACCGGCGACCGATGCGGCTAAAAACACCGCGCCGGAAAATTTAATCCAGCCGAGAATTTTCATGGCATCGGCATCATGTGAGGTGTGTTCAAAAAAGACCAGATTAACCGAGAAAAACACCACCACCATAATCATGTCGAATACCCGTTCGACCATAACCGTAGCGTAAGTTGCCGATGGGCGAATTTTTTCTTTAACCGAGAGCGCCGCCGGGCGAACAATAATTTCTGCGGCGCGCCCCATCACAAAGAGCGCCGAAAACCCGATAACCGTGGCTCTGAATAATGCCTTCAAAGAGGTTTTCGCCAATGGTGAAATCAATGTCTGCCAGCGCAGCACCCTCACGAAATAGGTGCCGATAAATAATGCCAGCGCCAAACCAAGTTGTTCCCAATTGGCTTTACGAACTTCCAGCCAGACCTCCAACCAGTTGAGTTTGTAAGCGAACCAATAAACAAATAAAACGCCAATGAGAATGCTGGCTATGGTTTTCAGGTTTAATTTCACGTACAGCAATTTCCTAAGTTGAATGAAGAGCGGGCATTCTACCACAGATTTTTTATAAACTCCCACGTTTATCTTGATTTTTAATGAGAGAGATTCAAATCGCGGTTCACTTGCTTTAATGAAAATGAGAGAATAGCAGTCGCTCGGAATTGGTCAGACAGGTTGGTCGTTATGCCTGTAAAATTTACAGGAACATTTAATTATGCCTTCTCGTTAAGCGAGTTGAGCTGGAGGTCGAAGCTCGAAATCAAATGAGAAGGGCAAAAGATGGGAGCTAGAGTAGCGTTGATGTCAAATGATGCTGAGTGGGTTCAGCGATGTATCAAGGGCGATGCCAATGCCTGGGCTGAAGTGGTTCGCCAATTCTCACGTCGCATTTACAATCTCGCATACCGATTTACATCAAGCCATGCGGGCGCTGAAGACCTCACTCAGGAGGTTTTCATTCGCGTCTACCGGTCATTGAATCAATATGACCCTTCGCTTGGAGATTTATCCAACTGGTTGATGCGGCTGGCGCGCAATCTCATCATTGATGATTATCGCAAACGACAACGCACTCCAACCGATGGCAGCGACGATTTGGCTGACCACGAATATCACCTCCCATCAGATAACGACAGCCCGCAACGTTCGCTCGAAAGACAAGAGCGCAGACTTCAAGTTCACGAAGCGATTAAGAAACTCTCTCCCGACTTACGCGAGTGTGTCATCCTACGCGATATTGAGGAACTCTCTTATCAAGAGATTGTCGACCTGTTGCAAATTCCCGAAGGCACGGTGAAAAGCCGGATCAATCGCGGACGCATCGAATTGGCAAAGGTGTTGCGTAGAATGAAAGTGAATCCGGATTAACCATTTACTTAGTCCGGCATTCAACAAAGCGTGGGTTGCACAATCAAAATCTCAGGCGCGTGTGATGAAAATTTGTGACCTTACGGGTTGCGTGTGTTTTATTGAAAAGTTGAAAAAAATTTTACGATGGCTAAAACTCCCAGCCGAATGCCGATGTCTTAAAGGATGTTTGCAAATCGAAGCGATTGGAGATGGGGACGAAGCCCCTGATAATGAAGTATGAATTGCAAGAATTTTGAAGAAAACCTGAGTAATTACCTTGATGGGTTGCTATCCAAGAGCGAATCAAGCCAGTTTGCTGCCCACGCCCTGCAATGCCGTGATTGCCGAATGCTGATGGATGAAATCAAAGTGGCGCTCGGCGAAGTCAAGGATGAGATGGACGTTCCCGTAGAATTGGAAAATTCCCTATTTTCCATTCAAGCCGACCTCGCGCCGCTAGATTGTTCGGAATTTGAAGAACTGATTACCGATTTTCTGGATGGCTTTGTCCCTGCATCTACGTACCATAAATTTGAAAACCACGCGGAAAGTTGCACAAATTGTTCGTCGCTCTTAACTGAAGTGGTCTATGCGGTAGCCGCTTGTCATTCGGTTCACAGCTTTGAGGAAATCGAAGTCTCTGCGGAGTTAGAGAGCCGTTTGCTTGCCCTCTTACCCGGTAAAACCAGCTCTCTGAAAACACGTCTGGCAAATCAAATGGCGGCTTTTGCCGCAGCCCTCATGCCGCGCAATACTCAAAGCCGCCGTTGGAGTTATGCAACTGCCTCCGGCTTATCGTTTGCGGTTTTTACCCTGATGCTGATGAGTTTTTCCGATGATGGAACGCTTTCGGGGGTGTTTCGCGAAATCCAATCGAAAGCCGCGAGCCTCTATAGTCAGAGCACCGAACTTTATGCACAAAAGAATGACGTGCTGGCAGAAATTAAAAAGGTTCGTTCCGACCTCGGCGATATGTGGCAAACGCTTGGTGGAGAAACCGAATTTGAAGCGGCTAATTCAGCTACAGCCGAATCACCTAAACATGATTTGAAGCATAGCAACGGCACGAAAGCCACAAACCACAAAAATAAGTGATTGAAGTTGGTTTTTAATTTAAGCGAAACTCTCTATGTACATGACAAAAGTTGAGTAACTTGTCGAAACGCAATCTGTTGGAAGCGATCCCAGAGATTGCATAATATGCGCCGCAAATGATTCAAACCAGACCGAAAAATACTCGTCGCCTTCCGCCC
>JBFMDH010000051.1 GCA_040754075.1 Acidobacteriota bacterium | reverse complement strand
TTTGTCCGTTGTTATCCAAAGGCAAGGCACTAAACACAACACTTTGTCCCTGATAGCCGACAAATTTGGCAGGAGAGATTTGCAGTGAAGCCACTCTGGTAAGGCGTTCGTTCAACGTCTCGCGGTGGCGCTGCGCGGGTTTGCCTCCGAACAACCACCTGAAAAACGAAGTGACGCTGCTCATCGGCGCGGTCACCACATGGGTGGTTGCATTGAACGTAGTAGATGCCAAGACCTGCGCGCCTTGAAGGAATGAGCTGTGAATTGGCAGAATCAATAAACTCAACATCAATATCAAACAAAGTAAGGTTCTGACAGCCTGATGTTTAATTGCGGCATGGATATTGCGGGGGGGGGAATTAAATTTTCGCATGGTAACCTCTGGCGACGCTTCGATAAATTGGTTAAGTGAACAACTGGCTCAATGAACATCTCACCGAGTCGAAAGTAAAAAGCTGAATCGGGTAATCGAAAAATGACTGCGGCAGTATACGAAAATTAAGCCGCAAATTTCAAGCACTATTTTCTGAAATATTACTTGCATTTTTGTTACAGGAAATTGAAACCTGGCTTGGCTCGCTTGGAAGAACGAATGCCGGTAAAGTTTTTTGCGTCATTTGTGATAGAAATTTTCTACTCTCACCTTTGTCCATTTTTCAGATGCGAGACACCTTGATTTACAGGCTTTTTTTCAGGCGCGGTTCAACAATCTAATTGATAATTAGCCATCCAAGTCCTTTCTTTTGGTTGTGCTGTTCCAAAAAGGACAAAGTCGAGCTAAGTAGAATTTTCCACTTTATGTTCGTGCAAACTCGCATTCCAGATTTTCATTTCATCTCTGAGCATTTTCCAGACGCTGATGCTGATGGCTAAAACTATGGGTCCGACAAAAAGCCCGATGATGCCGAATTCCTGCACCCCGCCAAACAGCGCGAAAAACAGGAGCAAAGTGGGTAGGTCTGCCTGCCCGCTCATCACATAAGGACGAATGATATTATCGACTGTGCCGATGACCGCCGCGCCAAAGATAATCAGAAAAATTCCTTTGCCGTAACTGCCGCTCAAAATCAAGAGAATCGCAGCGGGCAACCAGACGATTCCTGAACCGACCATCGGAATCAGCGAAAAGATTGCCGTCACCACGCCCCAGAGAATCGGCGAAGGCAAGCCCAAAACCCAGAAGGCAACGCCGGTGAGTGAGCCTTGCGCGATGGCAACCGCCAGTGACCCGTAGATGCTTGCGGTAATCGTGCGACTGATGTCGGCAAACAGTTTTTCAATCTGTTCATGGGTAAGCGGGATGGTTGCTGCCAGACGCCGGCGCGTATGATCGCCTTCGCGAAACAGGAAAAACAGGGTGAAAAAGGCAATCACCGAATTGAGTATCAGCGAGGTTACATTGCCAACCATGCCTCTGGCAAAATTCACCAGAAAACCGCTGATTTCCCGTAACCGGCTAAGTAATGCGTCGCGTAAATTGAATTCCGAGAGGTCAACATACTTGCCGACCCAGGCGAGCGGACGTTCCAGCAAATGCATAATGAAAGGCGTCCAGCCGCCCTCTTCGGCGCTTCGTTCACTTAAAGCTTTGTAGGTGTCGGTCAGTTCTCTGGTAATCGCCACCCCGAGCAATACGGTGGGAACGATGATCACCAGAATGACCAGGAGCGTCGAAATCAACGCCGCCAGATTGGCATTGCGAACGCGCTTATGCACGCGTATGTGCACCGGATGAAAGGCAATGGCGAGCACAAGCGCGGTAATAATCGGTTGCAGAAACGGCTTGGCAATGATGTAACAGAAATAAAATGCAAACAGCGCCAGAGTTACCAGAAAAATAATGCCAATCGTTTTTTTCGTCATAGGCGCATCAGGCTTTCAAAATTTTTTTGCCGATGCTGGTAACTATAACTCCTAAAATCGTTCCTGCGCCAAAGGCAATTGCAATGGAGCGAATCGGATGATGTTTGACGCGATAGGCAGTCTCGTCCACTAAATCTTCGGCGGCATTGACGCCGCGTTTGAGGGCGCGTCGCGCTTCACGTTTGCTATCTTCGAGGGCGTCGGTGACCGCGTGCGATACGTTAGCTTTAAGGCGCGTGGCTTCGTGCCCGAGGTTGGCTGCCTGAATGCCGACATTGACGGCTTTCGCAAAAAAACCATCTTTTTTCTCTGTCGTTTCTTCGATGGCAGTCTCTTTGAGCGTCTCTTTTTTCATGACTGTTCCCAACATAAGACACATCCTCCCAACAAAAAATTTATCCTTCTTTTCACTGCAATATTGATGCCGCATTAAATCGGGTAATTTGCGAAGCGAAAGCCGCTTTTATGGGTAAACTTGCCGCCTTGGTTGCGTGAAACTACCCAAACCCATCAGGTACACGGATTGCCTTGGCTGAAGTAAAAAGTAAAAAGGTAAAAGTAAAAAGTAAGAAACGTGGTCGGGCATTCCCTTGCTTTTACCGTTGTTGGTTTACGACAAAGTTGCTCTTTAATTTTCGATTTTGCCTTTTTAATTTTCACTTTTTACTTTTTACTTATTTTCAGGAGGTTTCCATGAGCGAAGCATTCAACAGCGCAGGCGAGACCCCTGCGATAGCCTTTAGTGATGTGTCGATGAGTTTCGATGAGCAGCGGGTTTTGAGCCGCATCAGTTTCAACCTTGAACGCAATCAGATGATCATTATCACCGGCAATTCGGCATCCGGGAAATCGGTGTTGCTGCGTCTCGCCATAGGACTTTTGCAACCCGACGAAGGAGAGATTTTTATTGGCGGGCAGGAAATCGACCAGCTTGCGGAAAACCAGTTGCTCGAATTGCGCAGTAACCTGATGGGCATCGCCTTTCAGGAAGACACCTTGTTTACCGGCATGAAGGTTTTCGATAACGCCGCTTATCGACTGGTTGAACACAACTGGCAGGAGGCGGAAGTTGACCGGGCAGTCTTTGAAATTTTGCATTTCGTCGGACTCGAAAACGATATGGAAAAACTGCCGGAAGAGTTGTCCATCGGCATGCGCCGGCGACTGGAATTGGCGCGGGCGCTTGCCGGGTGGCCGCCGATTATGCTCTTTGATGAACCGACCTCCGGGCTTGACCCAATCAATGCCCGCATGATTTTGGATTTGGTGATTCGCGCCCGTGATATTCATCACATCTCATCGCTTCTGGTCAGTAAAGAACTTCATCAAATTAAATATATCGCTGAACATTACGCCGCAGCAGAAGGTGGGCAGGTCGTCATTCGTCAGGGCGCGCCCGTCGAAGCCCCTGAAATTAAAATCATGGTGCTAGACCACGGCGAGATGATTTTTTTCGGCAATCTGTCGGAATTTGAAAACTCTACGTTGCCCGCGGTCGTGCGGTTCAAAGACCGCACTGCCGTGATGCATGAAGCGGGAACTTATGAGAAAGACCCCTGGGAAAATATTGCCAAATGGAAGCACCTTTGAAGAAGTGACATGAGCATTGCGCAGGTTTTTTTACAACTCGGCATCGCCCTTGGGCTTGGCGCGCTCGTCGGGCTTCAACGAGAGCGCGTCGAATCGCGGCTCGCGGGGATTCGCACCTTTCCGCTAATCACGGTTTTCGGCAGCATCTGCGGATTGATTGCCCAGACCTTTGGCGGTTGGGTGATCGCTGCGGGTTTTTTGGCAATGGCGGCGACGATTGTCATCGGCGACCTGATTCGTTTGAAAAAGGAGGACGGGGAACATCTCGACCCGGGGCTGACGACAGAAATTGCCATGCTTTTAATGTTTGCGCTCGGCGTCTATTTAACCGTCGGTCACAAAGAGATTGCCATTGCCATTGGCGGCGGCGCGGCGGTGTTGTTGCAATTCAAAAATCAGATGCATGCGGTGGTGGCGAAACTCGGCGAAGAAGATTTGAAAGCCATCATGCAATTTGCCTTGATTTCACTGGTGATTCTGCCGGTGTTGCCCGACGCAACCTATGACCGGTTTTCGGTAATCAATCCGCGACAAATCTGGTATATGGTGGTGCTCATCGTTGGCATCAGTCTCGGCGGTTATATCGTCTATAAATTTTTCGGCAAAAATGCGGGCATTGTCTTAGGCGGCATTCTCGGCGGGACGATTTCCAGCACTGCGACGACCGTCAGTTTTTCGCGCCGCACCAAAGCCGCGCCGGCAACCTCACTGACAGCAACCATCGTGATAATGATTGCGTCATCGGTGGTACTGGTTCGCGTGATGCTGGAAATCGCGGTGATTTCATTAGCTTTTTTTAAGCAGGCGATTTTGCCGTTAGCTATTTTGTTGCTGCTCTTGGCGGCGCTTTCGCTGGGGTTATGGTTCTGGGGACAGAAACAGGAAACCGAAATGCCGCCGCAGGAAAACCCTTCGGAGTTAAAATCCGCCCTGTTTTTCGGGTTGATTTATGCATTGGTGCTGTTTGCGGTTGCCGCCGCCAAAGCGCGTTTCGGCGACCGTGGGCTTTATATCGTCGCGGCGCTTTCGGGACTCACGGATGTGGATGCGATTACCCTATCGACGGCGCACCTGGTTGACGGCGAACGCCTCGATGGCGATACCGGTTGGAAAGTCGTATTGGTGGCGCTGTTATCGAATTTAGTCTTCAAAGCCGGGGCTGCTGCTCTGTTGGGCAGCCGCCTGCTGTTAAAAAAGCTCGGCTCGTTTTATGCAGTGGTTTTGGTGGTCGGGATTTTAATTTTGTTGATGTGGTAAATCAGTGGACGAACGTCTGCCGATTTTACACCCCGAATATTTATTGATTGGCGCGGAAACCAGAGTCTCATCGTGAACTCTCCATCTTGCGCAACTTGTGTTTAATCGAACACCTGATCACGCTTTCGTATCTGTACAATCGCTTTCACCACCTCGACAATCACCATCGGCGCAAACAGAGACATCGCCGCGATGTACCAATCGGTTGGCGCAAGCGGCGCGGTATCCAAAACTTTGGCGAGCGGCGCAAAATAGACGGCAAGCAATTGCAATCCGATGACCATCCCGGTTGCCATCCACACGAATGGATTATTGAATAATCCGACAAACAACGAATGCGTCCGCGACCGGCAATTGAAAAAATGACCGAGTTGCACATTGATTAATGAAATCAAGGCGATGGTGCGGGCGTGAGTTCCTTCGCCGTAGGTTTGCAAAGCCCATAGATAACAGGCAATCGCGATGCTGGCAAGCAGGGCGCTTTGCCAGCCAATCAATAATAGAAAGGGACGCGACAGCAGAGCTTCCTGCGGTGAGCGCGGATGGTGTTTCATGACGCCGCGTGAAGGCGGTTCAACTGCCAGAGCGAAAGCCGGAAAAATATCGGTCACAAAATTCATCCACAAAATCTGCAAAGGCAGAAGCGGCAACGGCAAGCCTGCAAGAATCGCTGCGAAGATAACCAGGACTTCGGCGAAATTGTGCGAGAACATCATATGCACAAACTTGGTGATATTGGCGTAAATCGTCCGCCCGCCTTCGATGGCTTTAATCAGCGTTGCAAAATTGTCATCGGCTAACACCACATCGGCGGCTTCGCGCGCCACATCCGTGCCGCGCATTCCCATAGCAATGCCGATGTCTGCGCGTTTGAGCGCCGGCGCATCGTTTACCCCGTCGCCGGTTACAGCAACAATCTCACCGGCTTGCTTGAGGGCGTCCACAATGCGCAGTTTGTCTTCGGGCGAAACCCGCGCAAACACCGTTGCGGTGCGCGCCAACTCCGCAAGATTTTCCTGTGAGGCTTCCGTAAGGTCGCGCGCGTGCAGCGCCTGCAATTCGCTATCGCCGCTGAGTCCCAATTCTCTGGCGATGGCGCGGGCGGTGTTGATTTGATCGCCCGTGAGCATCACCGTGCGAACCCCTGCGCCTTGCGCGAGTTTGATAGCGGCGGGAACCTCTGCGCGCGGCGGGTCGATCATTCCGACAAAACCGAGAAAGGTGAAGCGGTGATTTTCATTATGCGATGCTGCGGTGGCTTTTTCGTTGGTTAAAGAGGCGACGGCTTCAAGCGCTTCATGGGCTTCCAGCTTTCTTTCGGCAAGCGCCAGCACGCGCAACGCCTGGTCAGCCATCTCGTCATTGATCTCTAGAAAATATTTGCGCTTCGCTTCATCAAGCGGTACAGGTTCAAGTGCGGGTGTCGCAAAATGCGAACAATTTTTCAGGACGACACCCGGCGCGCCTTTGAGCGCGGCAAAACGTTTGCCATCGCCGATTTCGTGAATCGTCAACATGCGTTTGGTGGCGGTGTCGAAAGGCACCTCAAACAGCTTTTTGTGATTTTCTCTTTCGCGGACGACATCAAATCCGAGCTGATGCGCCATCACCAACAATGCGGTTTCCGTGGGGTCGCCAAGCGTTTGCAACTTGCCGTCTGTCTGATTGATTGCCGAGGCTTCGTTGCAAAGCAGGGCAACGCGCGCGGCGCTGGCTAATAATTGATTTTCTTCTATCGTTGGATTTTTTTCATCAAGGTGAATCGCTGCGCTATCGGCGAGAAAAATTTCCCGCGCCGTCATGCGGTTTTCCGTAAGCGTGCCGGTTTTATCCGAACAGATGATGGTCGTGCTGCCAAGCGTTTCAACGGCTGACAAACGGCGCACGATGGCGCGTTCGCGAGCCATGCGCAAAACTCCGAGCGCCAAAATTAAAGTTGTGACCGCAGGCAATGCTTCCGGCACGGCAGCAACCGCAAGGCTGATGGCGACTTCGAGCATCATCCAGATATTTTCGCCATGAAACCAACCCGCCAGAAAAACGATTGCGGCAACTCCCAGCACGATATAAACCAGATGCTGCCCGAGTTCGCCAAGTTTTCGTTCAAGCGGCGTCGATTCTTTCGCGGTGCCTGCAAGCAGTTTTCCGATTTGCCCCAGTTCAGTATTGATGCCGGTTGCGGTGACCAGCATGAGCGCGTGCCCTGCGGCGATGGTGGTTCCGAGATAGAGCATGGAACTGCGTTCAGCAAGCGGCGCGTCTTTGCTTACCGGCTCAACCCCTTTCGTGACCGTCGCGCTTTCGCCGGTGAGCGCAGATTCTTCGGCAAACAGATTGGCGCATTCAATCAAGCGACCATCAGCGGGTATGCGGTCTCCGGCATTCAAAATCACCAGATCGCCGGGGAGTAATTCTTCGGCATCAATGAGGGTTTCCTGTCCGTTACGACGCACACGGGCAGAGGCGCGCGCCTGTTTGCGAAGCGCCTGCAAGGCGCGACTGGCTTGCCATTCGGTGGCAAACCCGACCAGCGCATTCACAACCAGCACCACCAAAATCGCCAAGCCTTCGATGGTGTCGCCGCGAAGCAAAGCAATTAAGGATGCGCCAAGCAACAAAGCCACAATCAAACTGAGAAATTGATCAACGAGCGCCCGCCACATAGAGCGGGTTTGCGCGTCCGGCAAACGGTTTTTACCGAACTGCGACTCGCGCCTGGTAATCTCCTCGGCGCTGAGTCCGGTTTGGGGATTGATCTCAAAAAATTCTATGACCGTTGCAACGGGTGTGGCATGGGCTAAGCTGGAGGCGTTGATTTTTGCAGGCTCCGGGTTTTCGTTCATACACGATTCGCTTATTCGCTATGGCTGCCGAAAAAACTGAGTTTAAAAATAGAGGGGAAGCCATTATGCTTCGTGGTCTAAGCGAACCACCAGGGTCGGGCAAGGCGATTTTCTAAGTACACTTTCGGTTACGGAACCGAGCAAGGTGCGGATCAATTCGGTTACCGCAGAAACGCCGCGCATGCCGATGACAATCATATCGGCACGAATTTCTCCGGCATATTCGACGATTTCACTTTTCGGGTCGCCGTGCCGGTGCAGATACTCAATCGGCACGTCGGTTTCATCGCATCCGGCGAGCATACTCGAAAACCGCATTTCGATTAATTGATGAATTTTGGTTTGCAGTTCTTCATCGCTCGATGCGGCTTCGACCAAGCCTTCTTTCAAGGCAATTCGCAAGGTGCTTTCGTCCTGGACATGCAGCACAAAAAGTTTGGCTTCGAGTTGTTTCGCAAGATTAAACGCCGTGGTAAAAGCCACTTGAGCATTTTCACTGAAATCGGTTGGAACCAGAATATTTTCTATTCGCACAACTTGTCGTCCTTCCTCATTAAATTTCAGAAGAAACATCATATTGCTGTGGAGAAGAAGCGTAAAGTGAATTATCTGTGCATGACCTTATTGATACCACTTCGTTCTCCACAGCTAAAAATAACCCTCTGCAAATCGGATACCGCGCTTTTACAAGCCAATTCAATGAAGTTAATTTGAGAAGCTAAATCGCCATGCGGGCTTTCACGCAAAACTTTGTGGAAAATTTCGCTGTGCCCTGAATTCGCTGGATGCCATCACTTGCCGGTTCTCACTTTGCCTTTTGGGAGTTGCCTTCATATAATCGACCCACTAAGCTGAAATTTAATTGAAAATCTCAGTTCTGACTCTCGACCAACAAGGAGACCATCATGTTAGTTCCTAAAGTTCAACTCATACCCTCACAAGAAGATGTCATGAATTTTTTACGTAAAGCCGGGGCGCTGCGCGAAGGGCGGTTTGCATACCCGGACGGCAAACAATCGCAATATTATTTTCAAATGCCGATGGCGATGCGTTATCACGGTGACGCCCGCGTGTTGAATGTCGCGCTGTCGCGTAAATTCAGAAAAGAGCCGGAAGTCTTAGCCGCGCTTCCGAATTGCGCTATCGTTGCGCCTTCATCGGGTGGCATTCCTGTAGCTTTCGGCATCCGCGAAGCCCTCGATGCCGACCAGATTTTCTGGGCTGAAAAGGACGACAAACGCAATTTCTATTTCCGCCAGTATATGGATGTGAAAGGCACGAAATGCATTATCGTTGATGATATGGTGCGCTCAGGCAGTGTGATGACGCGCTTTGTCAATTTCGTGCGCGAAGCGGGCGCGGAAGTCATCGCTTGCGGTTCACTGGTTCATTTCAAAGATGCGAAACTCAATATCGGCGATATTCCCTACTACTCGCTGCTCGATATTGATGCCAGATTTTATAACTCTGATGAATGGCCCGCCGATAAAGCAAATTTAGCTGTCGAAAAAGTTTGGTTCTAATTTTAAGAGGTAGAGGTTGATGAAAAATTTGATGATTCGCTCACTCGCAAACCGCGTCATCACGATGATGACGCTGGCTTTTATTTTCACTTTTGTATCGGCGGCGTCGGCGCAAACTTCAGCTACTGCCACGCAAGCGGCAATTCAAGATAAAACCGCAACCGTGTATGGCGTAAAGATTCGCTATCAGGAAGCCGGCAACGGACCTGCGGTGATTTTGTTACACGGATTGGGGGTGGATTCCTCAAGCTGGCAAATGAATATCGCGGCGCTGGCGCAAAAGTATCGCGTCATTGCGCCTGACCAGATTGGTTTCGGCAAATCCGATAAACCGTTTATCAATTATCGCGTCGGCACGCTGGTTGATTTTTTGAACGGTCTGATGAAAGAGTTGAAAGTTGAACGCGCCAGTTTAGTCGGCAATTCGCTTGGCGGTTTTACCGCAGCAGCGTTCGCTTTGGCTTACCCGGACAAAGTTGACAAACTCGTGCTGGTTGACGCTGCCGGTTATGCTGCGCCGAAAGACATTGACCCGCGCACGTTTAATGTTTTGAATCCTTCGACCCGCGAAGGCGTCAAACAGGTCATGTCTCTGGTGTTTTACGATAAGCAACGCTTCGCCAATGATGCAGCGGTTGATTTGCTCTACACCCGCAAAATGCAAGTAGGCGATGGGTACACGGTGCAGATGTTTATCGAATCGATTTTGCGCGGTGAAGATGTGCTCGACGGCAAACTCGATAAAATCAAACAACCGACATTGCTGGTCTGGGGACGCGAAGATATGCTGACGCCGCTGGCGATGGGCGAACGTTTCAACAAAGACATTAAAGGCTCGCAACTCTTCATCCTCGAAAAATGCGGACACGTTCCGCAGATGGAAAAAGCCGCTGAATTCAACGCCGCTGTGCTCAAGTTTTTAGGAAGCGGCAATCTGGCAGAGAAGTAAAAGCGGAAAAGCAAAAGTCAAAAGGCAAAAATGAAAGCGCGATTGCAATTTCATTTTTGCCTTTGGCTTTTTAAATTGTTTGTAGCGCGTTACAAACGCCACCAGTGAGTTTCGTTCTACCGGAAACTCTGATTAGCCACGATTCTTTAATTTTTGCCTTTTGCCTTTCTTTTATTTCACTTTTTTGCCTTGAATCTTTTCGCCGTTCAACACAACTTCAATGCCGGTGATTTTGCCGTCGGTGTCTTTCAAAAACGTGACTACGGCGTTGACGTTGGTGACTTTGAAACGGGTCTCGGTTTCGGGAAGCAACTCTTCCCGCGTATCGCCTTCGGGTTCGCCATAAAGCCGGTCGCCAACCTTGATAATATGCAGCAGTAAAATCGGCGTCTCGTAATCGCCGACATAAGCATCATAAATTTTCGGGTCTATTGACGATTTATTGTCACCGGTTTTCGCCTGATTTTCCTGGGGTTTCTTTTCCGGCAAGGGGCGCGGTTGAGGGATTGCGGTAAGCGCCGTCGATACCACTTGCCAGCGACCATTGCGCTTTGCCCAAACATCCAGGTAACGTTCGCGCACGGTCACTTCATTTCCACTTTCCATTTTCTTTTGAACCAGGATGCCGGTTATGACTGCCGTATTGCCATAAATGCGAACCTGAATTTCTTCGGTGCTCAGTTTGCCCACTGTAGAAGGCTCAGTTTTTTTCACCAATTCAATATCCTGCGCTTTGGTCAACACCTTGCCGTCTGCATAAGTGATGCTGAAATCGTCAGCTTCTATGCGCTGTAGGGGTGCCACGTCGCTTTTTTCATAAGCGTCGAGCCATTCCCGATCCAGTTTCAACAACTCCTGTTCGATAGCCGCATTTTTACTGGTGTTCGCAGGTTTTTCGGGGGTTGAGGTTTTGCTGCCGGGTTTATATTCAGCGAGCCATTCGACATCAACCGCATCAGCATTGCGCCGTTTCTTTTCGGCAATCAACCATTTGCCGCGCGCGTTCCAGGGCGGGCCGCCCATCGGGTCAATGTGACAAAAGCGGCAATCGGTCGCGCCGAATTTTTTCGCTTTGCCGACAAACGGCGGATAAGCCGAAACTGTAGCGGTTAATGCGGCAATCGCGCTGAAAACGAAAAGGCTCGCGACGCAGAATTTAATTTTGTTCATTCCACTCTCCTTCTACATTTGAAAGTACAGAATCCATCACCTAGCACAGGTCAATGCCCGCCCGCCATCAATGCTGATGGTTTCTCCGGTTATCCAGGCGGCGCTATCGGATGCGAGAAAATAGATGAGTTCGGCGACCTCTTGCGGCGTGCCGACGCGACCGAGCGGATGGGTGGTTTTGCTGTGCTCCAAAAACCTTGCATAAGCTTCTTCGTTCATGCCGCCCGTGCGATGCAATCCGCTGACGACCACACCGGGATTCACCGCATTGACGCGAATGCCTTTCGGCGCAAGTTCGAGAGCCGCGCAGCGCGTCAATTGATCAACCGCGGCTTTGCTGACGCAATACGCCAATACATTCGGAAACGAACGCAAGCCCGTGACGCTTGAAACATTGACGATGTTGCCACGATTTTTTTCAAGATGCGGCGCGGCGAGTTTCATCAAATGAAAAACCGACCGCACATTGATGTTCAACATTTCGTCCCAGAGTTCCAGCGAAGTCGCTTCGAGGCTGCCGCTTTTTAAAATTCCGGCGGCATTCACTAACACATCCAATCCGCCCATGAGTTCCAGAGCTTCTTGAATAGACGATTCTGTTTGCGCTTCATTGGCTAAATCGGCGGTGATGACAAAAGCTTCGCCGATGTTCAGCGCATTGACCACCGCTTCAAGCGCCTGCTCGCGCCTGCCGACCAGCGTGACCGTTGCCCCCGCTCGTAAAAATAATTCCGCAGTAGCGCGTCCAATGCCGCTTGACGCGCCGGTAACTAAAACTTTTTTATCTGTCATATAGTCGCTCATTTTAAAAAGTGAATTGTAAACGATTGAGATGGACAAAGTAATTTCTATCCTTGGGATTTGGTGAACGCACCGGGTCATTGAAACGTTCGATGCCGAAATCAATAACGTATTTCAGAAAACGATTCATATACCAGTTTGCGCCGAAATAAAAGCTTGCGGCGTGATTGGATTTCGCGGTGGCGTCGGCAACCTGCAAGCGCGCGAAACGCGCTTTCAATTCCCACGCGCCAAATCCGCGCGCGCTGCCATCATTGCTGAACAACTCATGTTTTGGCGTGACCGGGTTGGTTTCAGATTTGTTTTCGCCGGTGAGCAGATAGGTAAATTGTCCGACAAAAGCTTTCGCAACGACGCCCGGCAGGTCGCTACCGCCCAAGCCCAACCCCTCGCGCGCTTGATTGACCTGATCGTATTCAGCGCGAATCTGCGCCTGTCGCAGGGTCCAGGAAAATTCGCCGTTTGCCCGGGTGATTTTGCCGTTGACCGGTTCCGGTGCGAAGAACATAAAACTGCGGCTTTCCGTCTGTCCGGTGACGCTCACCCCGTCCTGGTTGCGCCCTTGCGCATAGGCGCCGCCGAAGGCGAAGTTTTTGAACATCGAACCGAGTTTATTTTTTAATGGCGAAAATCTGAAACGCACAATGCCTTCCGGGGTATTGTTGTTATTATTTGCGAGCAACCCTTTGCCGTTGAATGCGCCGATGGCATATTCAAACACGCCTTTGTTGATGAGACCAAAAGCCATCACGCCGGGGCTGCGACTCGGCGCCAGGTTATCTGCCATCGACCGTTCGACAAAATCGATATTGGTAATCGAAGACATCTCTTCCTGGCTGAACGGTTCTTTGAATTGTCCGAAACGCAATTGAAATTCATCGGTTTTATGAATGGTGAGGAAGGCATCGCGCAGCAAAGTGTTTCGGGTGTCCGCGAAATCGCCTTGCACACGATAGTCGAAATAGTTTGCCAGTTTGCCTTCGACGCCAAGCCTGGCGCGGCGCACCAGAAAAGTATCGGGCGGGTGGTCGCCCGCCTGATAACCGCGAAAATCGAATTGCGCAAAACCGATGATGTTGGTGGTGAAACTGCCATCGGCGCTTTGCAAAAATGCGTGGTCTTTATTCCATCCGGCGAGCGGCTTGTTCTCTTGGGCGGGTGCAGTCGCTTTTTCGTTGGTTGAGGGAGTTCCACTTTTCGGAGCGGTCGCTATTGTCGCATCAACTGATTTGGTTTCAACCGCAGGCGCTGTTGCGGGCTTGGTCAGTGCCGCATTCTTTTCTTCGACTTCACCGAGTCGTTTTTCCATTGCAGACATCAGCCGTTGTTGTTGTTCGACCAGTTTTTCAAGTTGATTGACGCGCAATTTGAGAACTTCGACATCATCCGCCTGCGGGTCTTTATGCGAGTCGGTTTGTCTTTGCGGCAGTTCGGTTGACGGGGAATCTGTTTGTGCTTGGGTTGTTAGAGTGAACACCACACCGAAAGCAAGCAGAAAGATAATTGCCCGGATATTGCTAGGTAAATTCATTAGTGAAAATTGCTCCTGTTTGGGTTTGACCGAGAATGTTACAGAAGTTTATCCGGGCTGTTAAGGCAAGGCGGGATTAAATAAATTCGCAAATCCATCTTAGCCTGAGCGTTCGTTTCTATGAACACCCTTGAAACAATCCGTGTTGCTCACAAGTTGCAAAGAGCAAAAAGCATTATAAATAGCCTGAGATTTTTGACCGTGCGCGAGGTCGCGCTTTGTTTGACTCTTGCAAACATACTCATGAAATTTATCTTTTTGGAGGACAGTTTATGAAATCACTCGCCACCTTTCTCATTTTGCTTCTGTTGGTCTCTCTCGCTCCGGCGCAAACCAAAAGCAAACGAATCACCACAACGCCACCGGCGGCAACCGCGCAGCCGGCAAAACCTGCTTTACCGATTCGCCGCGTCATTCTCTACAGCAACGGCGTAGCTTATTTTGAGCGACGCGGACAGGTAAACGGTCATGCGGAAATCAATCTGCCATTCAAGCAATCGCAGGTTGATGATGTATTGAAATCCATGGTGGTGTTGGATTTGAACAAAGGGCGTATTGGCGCGGTCAGTTACAACTCCTCTGCTCCTTCATCGGCAAGGCTTGCGGAAATTCCTTTTGCAATGGATGCCGGAACCAATAACGCTTCGGAAACCGGCGGACTTGCAGGGGTGTTGCAACAACTGCAAGGCGCGCGGGTGGCAATCACTTCATCAACTAACCAAACGGCGATTGGGGCAATTCTTACGGTCGAAGAACGCAAAGCGCAGATAGATGCAAACAAACCACCGATGGTTTCGCATTCGCTGGTTCTGGTTTCGGAAAGCGGGGAGATTAGCCGATTTATGCTTGAAGATTTACGCTCAGTGAAATTATTGGATGAAGGCGCGCGCCACGATATTAAGGAATTTGCTGATGCTTCGGCAGCGGCGCGGCGGCGTGATGCCAAGACCATTACCGTGACTTCGGATGGCGCGGGGGCGCGTGAGATGATTGTAAGTTACACCGTCGCTGCGCCGATATGGAAAACCACTTACCGGATAGTCGTTGACCAGACCGGCAAACCTTTCTTTCAGGGGTGGGCAATTGTTGACAATGTCAGCGATGAAGATTGGACAGACGTTTCCTTGTCGTTGGTGTCAGGTACGCCGATTTCATTCATTCAACCGATTCAACAACCTCTCTATCGCTATCGCCCGGTTGTGCCGTTGCCGGAAGATTTGCAACTCACCCCGCAAACCTATGATCCTGATGATGGAACTGAAGCAAACATGGGGATTGGCGGCAGCGGTTCAATTGGAAGCCAAGCGAAAAGCATCCAAACCGAAGGAGCCTCAGTAGATGGCGGAAGATTTAATCAGAAGAAAATCGAATCTCTGCCATTGAATGCGAGAAACTTTTTGAATCTCGCCGCGCTTGAACCCGGCGTTGCTGCCGAACCGAAAACCAGCATCAGCGATTTAATCACCGGCAAAGATTCGGGCGTGCAGACCGCCGCAACCGGCAACGAAGTTGGTGACCTTTTTGAATACCGCGTAGACCAGCCGATCACCGTGCAACGCAATCGCTCGGCGCTGATTCCGATTTTGCAAACGCAAATGACCGGCGAGCGCGTTTCCATTTATAACGACACCGTCAGAAAAGACCGACCGTTGAGCGGATTGCGCCTCAAAAACACTTCACAACTGACGCTTGAAGGCGGCTCGCTCACCATTATTGATGGCGATGCCTATGCGGGCGAAACCTTGATGGAACGTTTAAAGCCCGGCGAATTTCGTTTCATCTCATACGCGCTTGATTTGGGTACGCTGGTTACCTCGACAACCAAAGCAGACCGCGAACCCACATTTTTTGTACGCATCATCAATGGCGCATTTGAAGCGCATTACTATCAAACCAGTAAAAAAATTTATGCGATAACCAATCAGACAGACAAGCCGCGTGTGGTTTACATTCAACACCCTGCGCGTGACGGTTGGACGCTTTCCGATGACACCCCAAAGCCCGCCGCAAAAACCAATACGCTTTACGGATTTCGCGTTGAAGTTGAACCGCGCAAAACCGTGGAGTTAGCTGTTACAGAGAGACAAACCTTGGTGGATAGCTACGCAGTGTCGGAAATTACCCCACAAAATATCGAGGTTTTTGTGTCACGCAAATATCTGGATGCCGACACCAAAACCGCGCTTGAAAAAATTCTTGAGATTAAAGGAAAAATCGTTGCCCTGAATCAACGAATCGCCGCTGTAGAGGGAGAAAATGAGGAGATAACCACGGATCAGGAGCGATTGCGGGAAAATATCAAAGCCTTGAAAGACACCCCGGAAACCAAACAACTCATCGCGCGATATGTGGCAAAAGCCAATGAACAGGAGAGCCGATTGGAAGAAATCAATAAAGAAAAGCGCGCCGCTTTGGAAGAGAGCAGAAAGTTTCAGGCGGAATTGCAGGTGGCAATTCGCGCTCTGAATTTGAATCGAAAACTTTAAAAAAGTAATACGTGATAATCACTTGATGAAACGCCAATGCCTGATGCCAACACCCCAAGCATTTTCTCGCATCACGCATTACTTGGGGCTTTGGATGAACGCTTGCAGGTGGGCGCGGATTGCATCGCGCACGCGGCGAAACTCTGCGAGGCGCGTTGCAAAATCACCGACGGCGGCTGCCGGGTCATCGAAACTCCAGTGAATACGCCGGGTTTTGCCAGGAAAGACAGGACAATTTTCTCTGGCGTTATCGCAAACCGTAATCACCTCATCGAAAGCCTGTCCGGCAAATTCATCAACCGATTTTGAGCGATGCGTGGAAATGTCTATGCCGATTTCGCGCATCGCTTCGATGGCTTCGGGGCGAACCGTCGAAGGGTGTGTGCCGGCGCTGTGAACTTCAAACCTTGAACCGCCATCGTGACGCAGCAAGCCTTCAGCCATCTGGCTGCGCGCCGAATTGCCGGTGCATAAAATCAAAACCCGTTTCCGGTTATTCATCTTTGTAAATCGTCGCCTGAATCAATAGAGAGGTGAATCTGAATCCTCTCTATTGATTTTTTGAAAATGAAAAATTAATTCCCCGTAGCCTTTTCGCCGTAAACCGTGATGCTGAGCAAACGGCTGCCCGAAGTTTGCAATTCGTTTAAGGTCGCTTCGTCCAGCATCTGCCGTAAAATCTCATCGGGAAGGTGAATCTCTTTTTCTTTGGCAACGCGCACCCCCACAAAATTGCGTTCGGCGATTTCGAGGTATTCGGGCTTTTGCAAAGCCCCTGCGACACAACCGGCATAGGCTTCCGCCAGGTGTTTAACTTTAGCGGGCAACTCGCCTTCAAGGACAATATCGGAAATGCTGAAATGACCGCCGGGTTTTAAGACACGGGCAATTTCGGCAAACGCCTTTGCTTTATCGGGCACCAGATTCAACACGCAATTGCTGATGACGACGTCTGCCGTATGGGCTTCAACCGGCAGGTTTTCAATTTCGCCGAGTCGGAATTCGACATTGGCATAGCCCAGTTTTTCAGCGTTGGCGCGCGCCCGTTCAATCATCGCTGCGGTCATATCAACGCCAATGACTCTGCCGGACTCGCCGACGATGCGACGCGCTACAAACACATCGTTGCCCGCGCCGGAGCCTAAATCCAAAACCGTTTGCCCTTCGCGAAGTTGAGCGATTTCCGTAGGAATGCCGCACCCTAAGCCTAAATCGGCATCGGCAACGTACCCCTCGACCTGCGCGTAAGAATCGCCGACGAAATAGACTTCGCCGGAACAACAACCGCTGGATTTGGGTTTGACATTTTCAGCGATTGCGCCATATTTTTCTCTGACCATCTCTTTGATTTGTTCTGCGGTTTCCATTTTACACACTCCTTTTGAAATTTAATTTAACGCGAAAGCTGCACCGGTTTTATGGGCGCGCAACAGGCGGCTTCCTGCTGACTGAAATTCGCTTTTTCCGGCAAGTGGTCTTCCAGCACGACGAAGACTTCCCATTCGTTGCCGTCCGGGTCGTGCACCCAGGTTTTGTCTTGAATCGCATAACAACAATCGGTTTGCATTTCGTCGCGGATAACTAAACCTTCTTTAATCCACCGCTCGCGCACTGCCAGTACCTCTTCGGTTGAGGCGACTTGAATGCCGAGATGCGAAAGCGCCCCGCGTTCATTGAAAGGCACTTCGTTTAAAGTGAAATTGAGCGGCGGATTTTGGACATCGAATTTCGCGTAACCGGTGCGCACTTTAACGGGTTCAATAGCGAACAGCTTTTTATAGAATGCAATACTCGCTTGCAGGTTTTTGACGTTTAAAGCCAAATGGGCTTTTAAAGCGGTGACCGTGACAGGGGTTGACATGCAATTTTCTCCTTACGATTTTCTTAAATTCTCATATTCGCCTTGGCGAATGTGTTGATGCTACTTAAAAAATACATATTCGTCAATGCAAATATGTTGATTTGTGGTAAAATTATTTCCACTATGGGAAAAAATGAATATGAGATTGAAAAATTATTCAGCGCCTTAGCCGACCGGACGCGGCTACGTTTATTGAGTCTGATGGCAGATGGGGAAGTTTGTGTCTGCTTTTTTACGGAGGTTTTACGGGAAGGGCAGCCGAAAATTTCCCGGCATCTGGCATACCTGCGAAATGCGGGACTGGTAGAAGCGCGACGCGAAGGCAAATGGATGCACTATAAAATTATCGAACCGCCGGATGCCCATGCTGCGCGCATTTTTGCGGAAGTGCGCAAATGGCTTGCCGAAGATGCAGAGATGATGCGCGACCGCGAACGCTTGCAGAAAGTCTGTTGTTCGCCGCGCCTTCCGCTTACCTTGAAACGCGCCCCGCGTCCGGTTTTATCGAGCGTGTAAATCTGTGGAAGGCAACCTGCGAAGTTGCGACAAGCGGTCTTTACCTGCCCTGTCGGTTTTCGAGGTCGCATACGGGACAATTGTCGGTTAGCGGATGTAAAGGTGATGACAGATACCCAGGCTTGAATTAAATTTTTTACGAGGGCTAAGGTTTATTGCGGCAATCCATTCAACCGATTCACCCAGCCTTCGCCAAGGTAACGTTCCAGCAGGCGATCATTGGTTGCTTTGAGGTCTACCAGAATCAACCCGTCAAGCGCGTTGCAAAATGCCGCGTCCACGTTGAAGCCGAGAATTTTTCCCTCAAGTTTCAGGTAATGTTTGAGCAGTGTCGGAATCCCTTTGTGATCGGTTTCGATGGTGGAAATAAATGTCGACAATTCATCGACGCTGGAAATCATCCGTGTGGTGATTTTGGCGTCCCAGTTTTTCGCCACCGTTGGTCGGAATGGCTGGCGCGGCTTGACCAGGTCGGCGAACTCGCGATGCAACGCATAAGCGGTTAAATAATCAACCATCATCTGGCGCGAAAGTTCCGTGTAGGTGTTGCTGATGCTGACGGGCCCGAACAGCAGTTTGTATTTCGGATGGCGCAAAATAAATTGACCGATGCCTTTCCATAACAGAAAAAGCGCAGAAGGGGTTCTCTGATAATCGGGGTTTACAAAAGACCGTCCGAGTTCAAGCATCGGACCCGTCGCTTTGAAAAAGGCTTTTTTGAGTTTGAACAGGGTGTGTGTATAAAGTCCTTTTTTGCCGAAAACCTTCAGGATTTCATCAACTCTGCCGATGCGATAAGCGCCCACCAACGCCCCCTCATCTTTGTGCCAGACGAAAAGGTGATCGTAGTAAGCGTCATACTTATCCAAATCCAAACGATTGCCGGTGCCTTCGCCAACCGCGCGAAAAGCCATTTCCCGCAATCTGCCGATTTCCGTGAGCAGGTGCGGCAGTTGCCAGGAACGCGCTTGAAAGACCGCAAACTCGCCGGTTTCAAAGAGCAACTGTTCACGCGGCAGTTTATGAATATCGGATAGGAGCAGATATTTTTCGGTTGCGACAACCACCGGCGCAAAAAGATTTTCCGAGGGGCTTTTGGAAAAAGTGCGAGCGGAATGAAACGGGTCAGGTAGATAGTCAAGGGCGCGTTTGCCAAGCGAGCGGAGTTGTTTGTGGAAGGGCAGAGTGGTAGGTGAAGGCAAACCGGTTTGCTGAAGGGTATGCAATTCGTTGCCGTTTAGTGTGCTCATGAATTTAATCTCTAAAAATATCCACCGCAGGATCATTCAAAGCGTGTCGGCTCTAACCATCAGTTTCGAGGTTTGAGCGAAATCCCCCGATTGCTGACAACTCTCGAAACCGTCATCCCTCAACTTGGCAACAGGATAGTTGAATGACCCTGCGGCTTCCCCTATGAACGATGTTCACACCCGCATCATACAAAAGCCATATGAAATAGGCGTGAATATGAGGTTAAGGTTTTGTGAATCTTTGGGTGAAAAAAATAAAGGCGCAAGTGAACTTCATAAGCTTGCGCCTTTTAAGCAGGAGGTCTTTTCGTTGTCGAAACAGCGAAATCCCTTTGCGGAGGTACTACTTATGCTAAAAAAAAGATCAACTGGGTGCGTTCGTTTGGATCATTAAACCGGTTCGCAATCCTGTGCCTCGTCAGGCTCAAAATGTTCAATCAATCTGCCCAAATCCGCGAGGCTTTCAATCGGCGGACTGAGCGCCGCGCGCTGATGGTTCGGGCAGTCGCCGATCAGCGCCAATTCGCCTTTGGCGTTCAGCGTAAATTTCAATGAGCCGTCGGTGCTGGTGGCGATGACCACGACGGTGAACTCGCTGTCTTCCAAGCGCCGTTCGAGTTGATAGGACGCCGCAGCTTTCGGTAAGAGTTTTTCAAGGGCGCTTTCAATCTTTTGCGCTCTGCGTTTGCGTTTTTTGAGTTCAGCCTGCTGGTATTTGCTCTGCGCCTCAGCCCAGGCGGCAAGCGCGTATTCCTTCAAGGTTTTCAAATGGCGTTCTCCCGAAATCGATTTGCACTGCTGCAAGCGAGGCGCAAGTCTATCAGGCGGGTTTGAATTCCAGGTTATGAAAGTGTTAATTGAGTGTAAATATTTACCCTGACCCGCGTTTATTTCTGTCGATTCAAGCGATGAACCACAGCTATTTCAGTTTACCTCCCTGGTGAATTAGGTTTGTACTATTACACAGCGGATGATAGGGTGAAATTGTGATCGGCATCATTCACGTCTGACTAAACGATAATATTTAAAATTTGATGTTTTTGAGTCTGAAGACAGATAAGCAAGACACGCCTGATTGAAGCCCACAGTGACTGGTGTAAGTGTCTGCCCGTTAGCCGGGATCATCTCTCTACAAGCTTAATCACCTCTCAAACGGTTGCGACGATTAGCCGCCGGCTTTCATCGAAGCAAAAAGTTTCTCGATTCCTACTGACCATAGGTTTCCAACAACTTGTCCTTACGTAAAGAAAGGAGTTCATGAAAATTTTACTTTTCAATCCCGATAATGGGATTTCGCGCAACTTCATGCCGCATTTATGGATGTTTCTGCTTCAGGCATTGACGCCTCCCGAACATGAAGTGGTGTTGATTGATGGCAATGCCAAGCCGATGAATGAAGCGGATATTGCGAAATTCGTGCGCGAGGAAAACATCGGACTGGTCGGCATCGGAGCCATGACGCGAATGATTGCCAAAGCCTACCGCATGGCTGATGCCATTCGCGCAATCGGCGTGCCTGTTGTAATGGGGGGACCTCATGTAACCGAAATGCCGGATGAAGCGCTCGGTCTGGGCGGCGGGCGGCGACACGCCGACGCTGTGGCACTTGGGGAAGCCGATGAAACCTGGCCGCTCATTGTCGCTGACGCCGTGCGCGGTCAACTCAAAGAAATCTATGCGCCTTTGGATGCGACGGGCAAAGAACAAAAGCCCAGTCTTCAACCCTATCCGGCAATACCCTGGGAAACTATGGACTTGGCGCAATTCAATCTGGTTCCCAAAATGTTTTCCCGCTGGCTGAAAAAATTTGCCAGCGGTTGGGGAAGCTTTCGCCTGATTCCGATGGAAACCGGGCGCGGTTGTCCTTACGGTTGCGAGTTCTGCACGGTCACAGGTTTTTTCGGAGATTCCATCAGGTTCCGTTCAAATCAAAGCGTCGTCGATGAATTGTTGCGCCTGAAAGCCCGCGCGCAAAACGAAGGCGGCAAAATTGCCGTGTTTTTTATTGATGATAATTTCGCCATCAATCCCAAACGGACCAAATCCCTGCTGCGCGATATCATTGCCGCTAACGCCCAGGTGTACTGGGTTGCGCAAATCAGCGCCAATCTGTTACGCGACGAAGAATTGGTTGACCTGATTGCCCAGTCGGGCGGCAAATGGATATTTATCGGCATGGAATCCGTAGACCCGATTAACCTGGCTGATGTCAACAAGGGCTTCAACAAACCCAACGAATATCAGGCGGTGCTTGAACGGCTTGCTCAACGTAATATTCACGCCATCACTTCATTCATCTTCGGAATGGATAATGATACGCCGGGGGTGGCGGATCGAACGCTGCGACAAATACGCAGTTGGCCGCCGGGTCTGCCGGTATTCGGACAACTCACGCCCTTCCCCTCAACGCCGTTATATGCCCGTTTAAAAACTGCCGGCAGACTGACACGGCCCACTCACTGGCTGGATTTTGCGCCTTACCAGATGGCACATACGCCCTTGAAGATGACGATTGCCGAGGCGCAGGCTGAACTCGAACACGCCTGGGCTTCTTCTTATAGCCCTGAGGCGATTGCCGGTGCCGTGCAAGCCTTAAATCATCAACCCCTCGGACACCGCATCAATATCCTGCTTGCCCGTTTATGTTTTCGGGGCATTTATTTTCCTCAAAAAGGAAAGTGGAGTTGGATGCGGTTGATTGCCCAAAATCGCCGCACCATTTTTAAACTGCTGCGTGAAGGTTGGCAGGGTCGTCGCCGACGCAAGCCACCAAAGGAATTGAGCCGTCCGGTATTTGATGCGGAACCCGGTGATTGATCGAGGGGGGTTGGTGTACGAGCCGGATTTGTAGAACGCTTTAGCGACAGTTGAAACCAAAGGGTTAATCACCAATCTCTATTTATAAGGAAACCTATGCTCTATGCGACTAAACCCCTGGTGATGCGGTGGCTTCAGGTTGGCAAAAAAGAAGGAGCCACCTATATGTTGCTGGTTGAAGACACCCTGGCAGAAGAGAACGTGCCGGTTTATGTTGCTGCAAATGAACAACTGAATGATAAGATGAAGCGCTTTAATGACGCGCATTCGATGCGCATCAAAGCGGTTTTCGATTTACATGCCGACCTGGAATCGCAACTGAACATTATCTATTGGTAAATCCTGACCCTGGGGTTGTAGAACCGCTAATTGAGTGACGCGCTTTTTTCAGGCTCATCGAAATCTGACTCCTGCAAAATGTATCCGAAAAACAGTTCCTGGCTGATTTGTCGAGCAGTATCCGAAAGACTGAGTTTATGGGAACGACAGAGTTGCGCCAGTTGCAACAGGACGGTTTTCGTCGCGGTGCGCAAGGTCAGCTTTTTGGTAAATAACTGGCTGTTGAGTCCCTTGGCGACTTTTTTGGCAATCAAGGCTTCAGACTTTATTAATTCTTCACATAACAACTGCACCTTGTCGCGATCATAATTTTCATTAAATGAAACGCCGTCCTTTGAAGCGCCCAGTTGCAATAATCGCTCTTGAGGTAACGTCTGTTCTCTATCTTCCCGCTGAAAAATATCATCCAGTTTTTCGTCAAGGATTGAACGCTTATATTTTTTTGAGCCTCGCTGTGCCCATAAAATCGTATATTCGGCATCGGTTACCGACATCACCACGCCAATACCATAGATGCCGGACATCACCGGGTCTTTATACACGATAGAATTACCGATTTTCATTCTCATAGTTCTCCTATAGCTGACCCAATGGCAGCCATTCAGGCAGCATTGCCAGCAGCGTGCCGTTGAATCTGCCGGTTCGCAGGCTCCCGAAAATCCGCTGGAACCGGCGGGCGATTACATTCGTCTCTCATCCGCAACCCGACTCGCCTGAGCCGGTTTTGTGCGCTCCTTGGCGTATCGCGCGAGCACTTCCTGCAACACCTTTTCGTCTACCATTTTGAGCATCTGGAAGTCCGGTTTGGCATCGGCAAACGGGCCGTCGTGATCCTTTGCCACCAACAGGTAGGCGTTTAAAATGCTTCTGGTAATCATCGACATCGGCAAGGAGACGCCAACCCGTTCGGCGCGTTCTTTCAGGCGTTTTGATGATTGGCTGACCAGGGCGCAGAGCATAAAGCCATTGACCTGGTCGCCGGTTTCTCGTTGACGAGGCAGCGGTTCACGCAATTGGTTGAGCGCAAGGTTTTTGGTTTTTTTCGCCACTTTAAGTTTTGCCGCATCATTCGGAATTTCCGTCACCACCGCGACGAGGGGTTCTTCACTACTTAGGGTATTCACATTATTAATGATCAAAACAGTCAAACCTCCATTCTAAAAAAAACATTCGACGCTTTACAAAAAGCTTGGAGTTAAGGACATCCCGATATATTGCGGTTGGCGGATGTGGCTTCAAGCCTTTCTATTTTGGCGTTGATCTTTTCACGTTCCGGCTGGGTTGCCAGTCGCTCCTCACCATCAGGCACCGGTTGAAATAAAAGCGGTTCAAATTCGGACGGCAATGGCGATTTTAAAAGTGCCTGGGCTGACTGTTCATTCCCGCTCCTCAAACGCCGCCACATCCTTCGACCGCTCAAGACCATCAAGCCTAAGAAAAGAATTCCACAGGCTGCTGTTATCACTCCCAGTGCGCTAGTCCATTGCATTGTTCACCTCTTTTCCATCAATCAATCGGATTTTGCCCGAAGCGCCATCATTCCGACATAGGTCAGGCGGATATTGACAATTCGATAAGGGGTCTGGGTGACTCCTCGTCTGACCAGATTGCCGCTCACTAATCCTTGAGATTTCAGATGAAGCAGGTATTCCAACACTTCCTCCGCTTCACATAGATGGTTCAGGTGCTCGTTGTGCATCGGCGGTAACCCTTGGTTTTGATGGTGATTAATTTCCTGTAGCATGGTGTGCATCAATTTTTGATCCAGGGTGGTGATTGCTTTTGTCTTACTGCTCATAATTTTTCAACCTATTCAAAGTTCTATTGACGCATTATCGTTGCGCTTAAATTTCCGGCTTGACTCCAGGGCTTACCCTTTCAGCTATGTGATTGAGCCTTAAACGGGAACCACAGTTTCAACCGCCGAGGCGACTCGCGACACATAGATGGCATCAATCAACCCATAATCGAGCGCGCGAGGCGCGTTTAAAATCAAATCCCGCTCGATGTCTTGTTCGATGCCTGCGCGACTTTTACGGGTATGGGTTGCCAGCAGGTGGCTGATGAGCGAGCGCAAGCGCAACATCTCTTCCGCATAAATTCCGATATCGGTTGCCTGCCCGCTGATGTTGCTGAGTGCCGGTTGTGAAATCACTATTCGCGCATTCGCTAAAGCAAACCGTTTCCCGTGTGTTCCGGCGGCAACTATCAATGCACTGCTGCTTGCAGCTTGACCGATGCAAATTGTGCAAATGTCGGGTCGGACGTATTGCATGGTATCGTAAATTGCAAGAACGGCAGTCATCGAGCCTCCCGGTGAATTGATATACAGAGAAATTTCTCTGTCGGGGTCTTCGCCCTCCAGAAACAGAATTTGCGCGATGACCAGATTGGCGAGATGGTCATCAATAAAACCGTTGACACAAATAATATTTTCAATCAGCAGGCTGGAAAATATATCCAACCGGCGTTCGCCCCGCGCTGTTCGTGTAATCACCTCTGGTATAAGCATACGGTGTAATCAATCGGTCAAACCTGGCTGATGCTGTCTGCTTTTCCCCAAAACATTCTGCTTTTAGGGTTATGCACTCGACGGTCTGGTTGCCTTGCTCGAAGAGGTATCGGATACCTCCGGCGATACACCCATTTACCGTTTCACAAACCAGATGCCGGTAATCCTTGCGCCTTTCGCGCTGGTGATTTGTGAGGCTTCCTCGAAGCTTTCGGCATAGCGTCCTTCTTCGCGTATGTTGCGCAGGTAATCGGCACCGAACCTACAGGCAGGCCCAAGGATAGTTGTGTTATCACTGATTTGAAATGCGTATGGTTGTTCGCCGGATGCCAGACGCTCCTCGGCGTCTTCAATATCTACCAAGCTGGTCATCATATTCCCTACCGCCTTTTGCTTGAAATTTGAGCCGGTTCAAATTCCGTTTAATAATGAAAGGTGAAGTCTAATGGCAATGTAGCGAATCATGATTCCGGACAGATTAATCGAATAACTGCCCCCTATCATTTGGATGGTTGAAGGTTGTCAGCATTAGGAAACTCCACAAGTGGCTGCTGTGGAGTCATTCGGCTACCACTTATACCGGATGGCTTCTACACTTTTGTAGACCCATCCAGCCTATACCTTGTGTAGACGGCGGTCAAGTTCAAAGCATTGTGGAGCCGTTTGAGGCTAAATCGGCGTGCAGAGAATTGGCACACTCACATCAAGAAAAAGTCCGGTTTACCGGCATCTCCGCCATCTCGCGTGTACCGGGGTTTTGATTTCTGGTTTAGAGAAGGGCAACGCCTTATTCAATCGTGGCGCGCTCATTTGGGGTTTCGGTTGCCATCACTTTGCCATTTTTTTCCTTTGCCCCTTCGCTTTCCAACTTGTAAAAATCGAGCATGACATCGGTTTGTGCGCGTAAATCGCGTTCAAGTCTGACGAGCGCCACACGCACAATATCGCGATGGTGGACGCGCTTGCGGCTTGGAATGCTGCTGACCTGCAACCAGAGCTTATGAATCAAAGCCAAATCGCTTTCGGTAAATTCAGGCGCATGGGCACCGAGATAAACGATGTTATCTTCACTGTCAGGAATGACGATTCTAAAACAGACTTGACGACGCGGTTTGCTGCCCAAGGCTTCCCACGAGCGACCGAGTTGTCGCGCCTGTTCCTGCGGGGTCATTTTATTTGAATGGCCTGCGACGATTTCCGCCGAATCCAATTGCAAAGCCATCTGAGCAACCGCATCAAAAATATTGGTTGCCGGAGCAATGACTAAATCCACCGGTTTGCCATGTTTTTCGGCAAGCGCCACGACGCGCGTAAAAAGTTTTTGTTCATAACTGGTAAACAGGTTTTCATCATAAATTTCGCTGGCTGCGCCATCGGGACCAGCGACGAGTCTGGTGGTCATCACCACAATATCCTGTTCATCCGTATTGACACTGACGAGCGCCTTTTCCAAATGACCCAGAGTGTTGAAATCGCGCACCGCGACCAGCACATTTCCGGGTCTGACGCCCATCACCTGCTGGTCGATGGTTTCATTCTGTTGCAACTGAAACTGGTCAAGCGCCGCAATCGTGCGATCTTGTTTTTGTCTATTCAAGCGTTCCGAGATGGTGAAAAGGATGAAAAAAACCGCTGTGAAAACGACACCGGAAATCGTCGCTACTTCTTTGGTCACCAGATTCACTAAGGCAATCGAAAGCAACACGAAGGCAATAAGAATCAGGCCAAAGGGAATTTCCGTTTTGCCGATTCGTAAATTGATAGGCACACGCCATTCGCGCCCTTCCGGTCTGCGAAAACGCAACACCACCGAAGCGATGGCATTAAAGGTGAAACTCCAAATCACCCCGAAGGCATAAGCTTCACCGAGAATAAAAATGTTGCCGCGCGAACCGATAATCGTAATGATTTGCAGGATGGCGATTAAATTGATGATGCGATAGGTGGTGCCATATTTTTTTTGCGGCGCGCGAAACCAATCCGTGAGTACGCCATCTTCGGAGACGCGGTTCAATACGCCGTTCGAGCCGATAATCGCAGTATTGACCGCGCCTGCGAGCATCAGGAAACCGACAATGACAACAAACACCTGAAACAAAAGTTTCAATGGCGTGGGACCTACAAAATTGACCGCCAGCCCCGAAATCAGGTTGTTCAAAAATTGCGGACGAATATCATCCGGGATAATTGCTGCCGCAAAAAATGAAACCAGCGAAGTGAATAACAGCGAATAAATAAAAATCACCCAACCGGCGCGTTGCAGATTTTTCAGTTTGGGATGTTCAAGTTCGCGGTTGACCTGCGCTAGCGTTTCTTCGCCGCTCATTGCCAGCACCGAATGACCAAACGCCATCATCACCCCGATAAACGCGACCACGCCGGAGATGTTTTCAAGGAAAACATAACGCCCGCCTTCTTCTTTCAGTTGACTCCAGCCATGTAACCAGCCGAGTCCGTTTTCATCGAAGCTTAAATTAGCCGGTACAGGAGCCGGCGGTAATTGCCCGCCGCGAGCAATTAAAGTGATGACGCTCCAGACAATCATAATCACCACCATGACGGTTGTGATGTACATAATTTTCAACGCATCATCCGACGATTCATGAATGCCTTTGATGTTGCGCCACCAGAAATACAGAGTAATCAAGATGGCGATGCCTGCGGCATAGAGGTTGATGTCTTCGGTTGACGGCGTCCAGGGGTAACCGAAGTAGGTCATCGACTGAGCAACTAAACCGACAATATATTGTCCGGCAGAGACTCCGGAAATCGGCCCCGTCAAAATGAAGTCAAAAATCAGTGCCGAGACACTCAACTTAGCCATTGTCCCGCCCATCGCTTCTTTGACGACGCGATAGACGCCGCCGCGCGTGAACATCGAAGACGATTCGATATACAAAGCGCGCACCGCGTAACTGAACAACATCACGCCGAGAATGAACCAGGGCGAAGCTTTGCCAATGAATTGTTCCGAGATGCCGCCGACATAAAATGCCGATGAGCCTAAATCATTGAGTACGATTGCTGCCGCGCGCCAGAACGAGATGAATGAAAGCATCACGGTCGTCGCCACGACCACTTTAACGCGAGTGTCTTTTTTCGGTATTTCCATGATTGTCTATTGCCGAATCCAGGTCTTCAACGGAACTGCTTTCTGCTTCGTCCAACGGCTGTTGTCGGCTTCTGAAGTTTAATAATTTCCCTTTGATTTTCAGGTGAAAGCTGCCGCACGCGGGACAACGATAGGCATAGATGCGGATTGAACTGTTGTTGATTGGCGCAAGTCCGGTTTGAAGAAGGATAGCGTTACCATCCCAGAAGCATTCGCTACAGAATATGACCTTGCCCTCAAGGTATAATTCGCGGCCTACAGAAAGCATATTGACTCTACAAAACCCGTTGTAAAGGGGTAAGACCAAGCAACCATAGTAAGCCGATTGGCATAAGGATTTTGTAAATATTTTATAAAGAGTTCATAAAAATTGAAGTAATGGCGAATGCGCTTCTACTGACGGTTGGGCAAAATTGTCAGGTGCAGGTGCCGGTAAAGGCTTGGAATTAGAAAGAAAATTTTCAAGGCGCAAAGCCTTTCAACTTTGCGCCTTGAAGTAGATTGAGCCGATAAAATTTATTGAGGTCGTGAAATCTTTATCTGCTTTGCCGTTTTAATCGCCTGAACCTTTCACCTTTCTCGCCTTTCTTAACATTTGTTGCAGTTGTGATTCGCTGACTTCGCGTGGTGAACCGTTCGGCAATACCTGTAGCTGTTTGAGAAATTCGACGATTTCCGCCTGTTGCTCTTTGGGAAGCGCCACGAAGCGTTCACGATGCGGACGCGCTTCGCCTGCGTGATGCACAATCGATTCGGTAATCGTAGTCAAATCGCCGCGATGCCCGTAGGGCGCGCTGTTGCCGACATCCCAAAGTTTACGCGTGAGAAACTGATTGGTCGGCACATAAGCCTGCACAACTTTTTCATTGCAATAAAACGGGTCTTGATCGTCACAGATGACGTGACGTTTCAAATCCGTAAAAGCGCGCACGATTGCGCTGCCCGATTCCGCGCGTTCGAGTCGCGGTTTGTCGATGTCTCTGGTGAGGTCGATGCTGCACACCACAGAGACATCCTGAAGCCGTAAGTTGCCAATCGGGTTATAAGGGTTGGGTTCGGTATAAACCGGCGAATTCAAAACCAGCGCCGGTTTATGACAATCCGTGCAACCGATTTCGGCAAACCGCGCTTCGCCGCGTGCAGCAGCAGCGCGCCGCGCCGGGTCATCTGCCAGCACGCGACCGGGCATATTCATTGCCGCTTGAAAAAGGGTTGCGGCGGTGATGTCACCAACGGTCAATTCATTGGCGACGCCATCTTCATCGTAATCTTCGGTGGCAATGATATTGCCGTGAAAATCTCTTTGACCGGGACTGAAGCGTTCGACCGCCTGCAAGCCGTGATGATGATTGAAGGCATTGACGGTAAAGACGCGCAACGAATTGACCACCCCTTTTTGATGAAAGGGTTTAATGATGAGGTCTTCGTCGATGCCTTCGATTTCGAGATAATTGACCGAATTATCAGGGTTGGCGGTAATCTGTCCGAAGTTGACGCCTTTGGTATCGAGACGACGAACGATCTGTTTGCCGGTGTTGCGCGCTTCGTTGAGCGCCGCCTGGCGGATATTCTGCAAATCGGCAGTCATCTCCCGCGCCAGCATTTCAATCGCGCCCGACCCGTTCATGCCGAGGGTGTTGCGTTCATTGGAAAATTCCGCTGACACGGAATCGGTCACCGGGTCGCGCAATTGTGCAAGCACGAAGACATTCGCCACAAAGCCGCCCGCGCCGCCGATGAACGGTTGATTATGACAATCGGCGCACGATGTCGCGTCGGGACCGGACACCCGTTGAAAGCCTTTGTCGTTGCTGATGTCGCGTTTGTTCGGTACGCCGTTGCCGGTCGATGCCGGTCGCCCCTGTCCATCCAGTTTATTCCAGGGCGCTACAAACATGTATTCGCCGATTTCAAGCAGCTTTTTCAACTTGATGGATTTATTTTCGATGTCGGATTGGCGCACATGTTCTTCCATCACCGGATGGTCGCCGATAGAGGTTTTCGCGCTATGCGACGCGTTTTGTGCCGCGACACTGCCAGTGGTTTTCATTAAAAAAACGCCGACACAGCAGGTTAAGATAATTGCTGATATTTTTATCGATTTGAGTGAACGTTTTTCGAGAGTCCCTAAATCATTAAACAAATGTGAGGATGTCGCGCATTTTTCTTGCCCGGAACTTCTGTTTATTTGCTCCATAGGTGTTCCTTTAGCGATATATATTTCGACTATTCAGGCGGGGTTGTGCTGAGGATTTGTCGAAGGGGCAACAAAAATGAGTTAAGCAAAACTGAGCGCAGCCATTATCTTTAAGCTCTCAGGTCAAAGTCAATAGTTTTCTCCGGTTGAATTTTAATAGGAAAATGACCGATTTTTACGGTTTTCCGGCGGCTTTACTTTTCATTTCAGCGCGCGCTCTGGCAACCATTTCGCGCACCTCGCGGGCAAGCTGAGGCGCATGAAAAATCACGCCATCCTTGATTGTCCATTCGACGCCGCCGGTTTTGACAACTTTTCCATCGCGGATTTCTTCAACACCAATCGGGTAAAGCAATTTGAAATTTTCCAGCGGGTTGCCATTCACGACAATCAAATCGGCAGCAAAGCCAACGCGCACGCGACCAAGATGGTCTTCCTGTCCGAGAATTTTCGCGTTGTTGCCGGTGGCGTGTTGAACGACTTTGAGCGGATGAAAACCGGCTTCCTGATGGAGTTCGAGTTCGCGTAGCAAACCGAAGCCATACATTTGATAAATGAATCCGGCGTCTTCGCCTGCGCCAATCAGCCCGCCGCGTTTTTCAAATTCCAGGAGCGCCTGCATCCAGAGGCGATAATTTTCTTTCCAGAAGCTTTCATCTACGGAAGTCCAGCCGATGAAATACGAACCGTGATTTGCCGGATTGGGCTTGAAATAGTCTTCCAGAACCGGATGCAGGTATTCGGCAAATGCCGGTTGGGTTTGTGCGCGTTGTAAATCGCGCGACGCTTCATAAATATCCAATGTCGGATTCCACGCAACCCCTGCTGAAACCATGCCATCGAGAACTTTCATTAATCGCTCCCAACTGGCTTCGCGCCAGAGCCTGCCGGCATAACGAAAGCGGTCAATTTCATTGTTGTAATTATCAATGGTTCGGACAAAAAATGAGATGAAAAAATAAGCCAATACCGATTAAATGGATGTTTCCAGACACCAGACAATCGGAGATTGGCTTATGACTTTCGTCAACCAGATTTTAGATCAGATGACCAA
>JBFMDH010000050.1 GCA_040754075.1 Acidobacteriota bacterium | reverse complement strand
GTAACATAGGTTCGAGCAGGTTCCACTGCTCATCGGAGAGGTCAGAGGGATAGGGTTGTCTGTTCATAGCAATGACAGTTTACCCATTTCTACTACCTCTCCTCTAATTTCTAAACACGCTCTTAGAGAGGGCTTTAAAATTACGCGACGATGTAACCGACCCATGTTTGCAAACCGGCGCAGGATGGATTGCCGAAGAAGCCTTCGCTACCGGCTTGCTCTGCTTTCTGCTTTTCGTTGATGAACCGCAAAAAGCTTTGCACCGCGCGGCGCTGACATCGGGCGATTCGGATTCGATTGCCTGTTTGACGGGCGCATTCGCCGGCGCGTATCACGGCATAGAAATCTGGCGGCAGGATTGGCTGGCGCGCATCGAATATAAAAAACAACTTTCCAGGCTTGGTGCTGTGTGGGATTAAAACCCGGTATTGATCAGTCAAGCAATTCGCTTTTCAATCACCTGTTGAATCTATAAAATCACGCTTCCATTCGACATCATTTCTCAGGAGACATTTTCAATGCGAAGATTATTGACGCTGGTTTTCAGCCTTATTGTTTTATCTTTCATGAACGTTTCTGCTCAGCAGGACAACAAGTGGACTGCCGATGACGCCATCACCGATGAACGCGCCGGCGGCATTCAGGTCTCGCCCGACGGGCGCTTTGCGGTCTGGGTGAAAAGCACGGTTGATAAGGAAAAAGATGCGCGTGTTTCAAACCTCATCTTATCGAGTCTCACCGAGAAAAAAGAGATTCAACTCACGCAAGGCGCAGACAACACCTTCAATCCCAAGTGGTCGCCCGATGGCGGGTTGATTGCTTTTGTCACCACGCGCCCCAATCCGAAAGTCAAGCCCGCAGCGCCCGGCGAAGGACCGCGTCCGCAACTCTGGCTCATTTCGCCGTTTGGTGGCGAAGCCTGGGCGCTTACCGATTTTGCCCGCGGCGTCACCAATTACGATTGGGCAGACAATGACACCATCATCTTTGCCGCGCAGGAAGACCCGACACTTATCGAGAATAAAATCAAAGAGAAAAAAGACACCTCCATCGTGGTCGAAGACGAAGTCAATGCGCCGCCGGTTCGCCTATTCAAATTTTCGGTCAAAGCCAAAAAATATGCGCGCCTCACCGATAACACCGACCGCATACAGAATTTCGCGGTGTCGCCCGATGGCACCAAAGCCGTTACTTTTCACGACCGCAGCTTGCGCTTTGTCTATGACCATAAAATCAAACCCGCGACATGGCTTTATGATTTAACCACCGGCGAAGGCAAACAGATTTTCGCGGATAAAAAATTTAATGTCAGTGGTGCCGCATGGTCACGCGACAGCAAAGGCTTTTATGCATCAAGCCAGTTTACCAATCATTCCGTTTATGTGAACGCGACCATCACCGAGCTTTACTATTTTGACCTCGCGGCAAACGCGCCGACGAAAGTTGATTTAGGGTGGGAAAACGGACTCGCGGGCGACCTGGCGATTACCGAAAATGGTTTTATCACTTTGCTTGCCAATGGCGCGCGTCACAAAGCGGCGCGCTATACCAAGAGTGGCAACACCTGGTCGCGTGAATGGCTCGCGGGCGATCACGCGCAAAACCTCTACAGTTTTGAACTCGGCAAAGATAACAAAACCCTCGTGTATCTTTACTCGACCGCAAGCACACCTTCGCAATGGTTTCGCGCCGAACTCAAGGGCACAAAGATTGACGGTGTCAATCAACTGACAGACCTCAACCCGCATTTCAAAAAGAAGACGATTTCCAAAAGCGAAGTGATTCGCTGGCGAGGGGCGCTCGATGAAGAGGTCGAAGGCATTCTCTATTACCCGCATGGTTATGATGCGACGAAAAAATATCCCCTCGTGCTCATGATTCATGGCGGACCGGCGGGCGCAGACCACGATGCCTGGGGCGAATCGTGGGCATACCCTGTGAATAACTACACCCAGCGCGGCGCATTCGTGTTGCGCCCGAATTATCACGGCAGTTCCAATTACGGACTCAAGTGGGTCGAATCCATCGGCGGCGGAAAATATTACGACCTCGAAGTTCCCGACCTTGAAAAAGGCGTTGACGCGCTAATTGCCAAAGGTCTGGTTGACCCCAATCAACTCGGCGTCCTCGGCTGGTCAAACGGTTCGATTTTAACCATTGCCTTGACGGTGAACTCGACGCGCTACAAAGCTGCGGGCGCGGGCGCAGGCGATGTCGAATGGGTGAGCGATTGGGGCAATTGTCTGTTCGGCGCGTCGTTCGATAATTACTATTTCGGCAAATCGCCATTTGAAGATGTGCAACTTTACATCAATAAATCGCCGTTCTACAAAATGGACAAAGTGCGCACGCCAACGATTATTTTCTTCGGCACCGAAGATAAACAGGTGCCGACGCAACAAGGGTGGATGCACTATCGCGCCCTGCAACAACTCGGCAATACGGACGTGCGCTTCATCCTCTTTCCCGGTGAAGCCCACAGCCCGCAAAAACTCGCGCATCAACGCCGCAAAGTCGAAGAAGAACTCCTGTGGTTCGACAAATATTTATTCAAGATCTTGAAGCCGGAAAACGAAGCGTTGAAGCCCGATTCGCCGCTTGCCGTGGCGCTCAAGATGAAAAGCGCCAGAGCGGATGGCGCGCGTTACGGACTCATGATGAAAAGCCTGCTGGTTCCTGAAACCGTCAAACACGCTGACCTCGAAGTTGGGCGCTTTGAAATCACCCGCGCACAATTCGCGCAGTTTGATAAGACTTACACGATTGAACCGGGCAAGGAAAATTATCCGGCAAATAATATTTCATTCGAGCAAGCCAGGATGTATTGCGAATGGCTCAGCAAAGCGACCGGCGACACCTACAGGCTCGTCACCGAAGAAGAAGCCGAAAAACTTTATGCGGGCGCGGGCGCAGGTGAAAACACCCTTGATTACTGGGCGGGTTATGTATTGAATCCCGAAGACGCCACGCGACTCAAACTAAAAGTTGCAGAGATTGGCGGGCGCGCGCCGCTCCTGAAAGAAGTCGGTTCATTCAAAGGCGCGGGCGAAAATTTAGTATTTGATTTAGGCGGCAACGTCGCCGAATGGGTAATCGCAAAAGACGGCAAAGGCGTGGTGATGGGCGCAAGCGCCGACACCGCTGCCGATGTAAAACAGCGGAATCGCAAAGCCGCTGCGGAATACACAGGCTTTCGCGTGGCGAAAGGCGCAGTAGCGGCTGCAAAGTGATGAGCCTGTTTGGAAACCAACCAGGTCAGACTTCCTAAAAAGCGTTGACCGATGGGGGGCGGGTTTATAGAATCACTATGCTTGAAAAAAGCGCCCGCCCCTTCAACCTCACAAAAAATTTTGGAGGTAAAGTATCAATGCACAAATTCATTTCAAAAACCTCGCTTTTCGCCCTTTTCGTCGCCGCGCTTTTAGCTGTCAATACCGCAACCTTGATGGCGCAAGGGCAAAGCGGTCAACACGGCAAGAGTCAAAAGCAGGAAAAGCAGAAGAACAAACTGAATAAGGATGCCAACAAGCTCGCCAAGACTGCCGAACAAACCGAAAAAATGCTCGGTCGCAACGCGGTCTTCTGTATTCTTGCAGCCCACACCACCGATGTCGGTACGGCACAGGAATTGAAAACCAAATACGACAGCCTCGACAACTTTCCATTCGGTCAATTCGTTGCCGCAGTTCTGCTGGCAGACCGCATCGATAAACCGCTTGATGAAATTCTCTTGAAGTTACAGGCAGGGAAATCGCTCGGCGAAATCACTCAGGAGTACGGGGTTGATATAAGCGAAGTGCGTCAACATTTCGGCGAATTCCGCAGTGAACTGGCACACTCGCAAACCAATCCACCAACCAGAGATTGTTTCGCTACCAGCGGTTCATAGCATGTAATCATTATTCACAGACAAAGGGAAAGGCGCGGCAATCATTACCAAACAAATTGCGGAACAGACGAAATAGAACGGAACAAACGGAAATGTTTGAGGAATCCAATATCCTCTGAGGTTTTCCGTTTATTCCGTCTTTTTTCTGTCTGTTCCGTAGTTTGATTTTCCGCTATCGCATCGTCAGTTCGCGTTTGCGAAGTTCTTTGAGTTTGTCGCGCAGTTCCGCGGCGCGTTCAAATTCAAGTTTGGCGGCGGCTTCGCGCATTTCGCGTTCAATTCGCTCTGAGGTTTCTCTGAGATTTTCCAACGAATAGCCTTCGACCTCTTCAAGATCAATCGGCACTTTGAAATAGTCAGCTTCGGAAATGGTCACCAGCGTCGAATCAATCGCTTTGATAATGGTCTGCGGGGTGATGTGATTTTCACGATTATACTCGGACTGTTTTTCGCGACGACGTTGAGTTTCGCCAATCGCATAACGCATGGAATCGGTCATCTTATCGGCATACAAAATCGCTTTGCCATTGACGTTCCTGGCGGCGCGTCCGATGGTTTGAATGAGCGATGAACCCGACCGCAGAAAGCCCTCTTTATCGGCATCCAAAATGGCGACCAGCGAGACTTCCGGTAAATCCAAACCTTCGCGTAACAGGTTGATGCCGACCAGGACATCGAATTCGCCGCGACGCAGGTCGCGCAGAATTTTAATGCGTTCGAGGGTTTCAATGTCCGAGTGCAGATAGCGCACCTGGACGCCGACATCCGTGTAATACTCGGTCAAATCTTCCGCCATCTTTTTCGTCAGCGTGGTCACCAGTACACGTTCATTGCGCTCTGTGCGAATGCGTATTTCATTGAGCAAATCATCAATTTGTCCGCGCACCGGGCGCACATCGACTTCGGGGTCAATGAGTCCTGTCGGTCGAATGACCTGTTCGATAACTTCGCCGCCGGTCATCGTCAGTTCATAAGGACCGGGGGTTGCTGATACATAAATCAATTGACCGACGCGCTGTTTCCACTCTTCAAAATTGAGCGGGCGATTGTCTTTTGCGGAAGGCAGACGAAAACCGTATTCGACGAGTGTGCCTTTGCGCGACTGGTCGCCGTTATACATCCCGCGAATTTGCGGAATCGTCTGATGGCTTTCATCAACCATGACGACTGAATCACGCGGCAGATAATCGAGTAGTGTAGGCGGCGGCTCGCCCGCTTTTTTGCCGGTCAAATGGCGCGAATAATTTTCGACGCCCTGGCAATAGCCCAATTCTTTGAGCATTTCGATGTCATACATGGTGCGTTGATGGAGGCGCGCGGCTTCGATGGTTTTGCCGGCAGCGACCAGTTGCGGCTCCCACCAATCCAATTCCTCTTTGATACTTTTGATGGCGCGTTTGATGGTTTGCGGCGAAGAGACGTAATGGGTCTTGGGATAAATCGGCAGACGTTGGTGTTTTTCGAGGACTTCGCCAAGCAGCGGGTCGATGGTTGAAATGGCGTCGATTTCATCGCCCCAGAATTCGATACGAATGGCGCGGTCTTGATAGACCGGGTAGATTTCCACGACATCGCCGCGCACGCGAAACGAGCCGCGCAGAAATTCAATATCGTTGCGCTGATATTGCAATTCGACCAGTTTTTTAAGTAACGCGGTGCGCGAAATCTGTTGCCCGCGTTCAACGAAAATAATCATGCCGTAATAGGCATCGGGGTCGCCCAGTCCATAAATGCAGGAGACCGATGCGACGACGATACAATCGCGGCGTTCAAAGAGGCTGCGGGTTGCTGAAAGCCGCAGGCGGTCAATCTCTTCGTTGATGGTCGCTTCTTTTTCGATGTAGGTATCAGAAGCCGGAAGATAGGCTTCGGGTTGATAGTAGTCATAGTAGCTGACGAAATATTCGACGGCGTTTTGCGGAAAGAACGATTTGAACTCCTGATAGAGTTGCGCGGCGAGCGTTTTATTATGCGCCATCACCAGCGTCGGGCGATTGACCCGTTCAATCACAGAAGCAATTGAAAATGTTTTTCCCGAGCCCGTGACGCCCAGTAAAACCTGATGCTGGGTGCCCTCATTCAAGCCGCGCACCAGTTGTTCGATGGCTTGCGGCTGATCGCCTTGCGGTTGATAATCCGATACTAATTTAAAATCCATGTCTCTCCTTGCACATGCAGCGATTCGTTTTGTTTTTATTCAGGTTAATTTGATTCACCAATTGCCATACTTCCCTTGGTTGCCCTACCTTGCTACCTGCCCTGAATTTTCTGGAATTCATAAGTAGTTGTTTTCCTATGAAAATATTTTGAAGCATCAGCGGTATAGCTAAATACTATTTCGACTTTTGAAGATTTGATTTTCACTTCATCAAAATTGAATGTATCGCCTTTTTGAGTTTCTTCCTGTCTATTATTGCTTTGAATTACTATGACTTTGTTTTTAAAGATTTGAGGAATCAAGTTGGGAGTTAAAAATTCATTGTGACAAAACAAAAATTTTTCAAAGCTTGAATATTTTTCTTGAGACAGTTCTTTTCGCAAAATAAATTCGATGATCTGCGCTTTATCCTTTTCTGTTAGACGTAGAGGCTTTCTTTTGTTCTTTGCATCTGTCGCCAATGAACTGAAAATTAACAGCGTAATTAAAGTAATAAATGACAGTTTGTTCTTTGCCAACTTCACAAGCAAACCTCTATATCAACAGCCGGATTTCAACCTTCGCACACGTTATCTGATTATGATTTTCATTGGATTTGACTTTATGTCTTTCCCTTTTTATTTCTGTCCGGTTGGTGTGGCGGTAATCGCCGCTCAAATTTCAAAATTTCATTTTCTAGACGTAGAGCTAATTTTTCTCGTTCGTGTTTCTCATTTTCACTGGCATGATCAATCCGTTCATTTGCTCGGTGAATCTCGTAAGCCAATCGCTCGACAGCTGAAGTTAATTGTTCGATTTGTTTCCGGAGTTCCTTAATTTCATCGCGGTTTTGTTGGGTTTGTTGGGTCAAAATCAGTAACTGTTTTATGGCTTCGTAGAATTCTTTCCACATAATTAGCAAGCCTTTAATCTGGCGAGTGTTTCATTTGTCCGGATTTTCATTCTTTCAATTTCTTTCTGGTCGCGCTCCATCCGTTTGTTTAAACGTTTCATTTCGGCAAGCATCTCCTTAATGCCTGCTTTATATTTTTCGGTTTCCTTTGAAACGGGGAAATCAGTTGTCATCATTTTACTCATTGTTCGTACCTCTTTTCGTAGTTCAAATTTGACCACACAACCTTTGTCGCCGCAATTAAATTATTTTAAGCCTGTGATCTAAAGTTGCGATTGATTGGCATAAATTTGTTTGACTTCCGCTTTGCATAAAAAGATGAGCGCATAGATGCCGAGGATGGTGCCGATGGGAATTTCAAAAAGCGCCAGTACGGCGGCAAGCAAAGCGCAGAGGCGTCCGTAATGTTTATATTTTTTCATGCCGATACCGGCAATCAACGCAAGCACAAAAAGCGCCATCGAAATCGCTACCATCGCCACCCCCCAGACCGCCATCGCCGTGTACCATTTTAACGCCGGGTCATCAACGGTCGGCGCGGCAAAGGTTCCTGCCGCAGCAATCGTGAAGGCGAAAAAACCTCCGATCAATGCCAGCGGTTGAAAGCAGGCAAAAACCATCAACAAGGTTGCGAGCGTCTGATTCTTTTGAATGATTTGTCGGTTCAAGCGGTTTTCCTTTTTTCAACAAGAGATTTCGCGCAATTCAGGCAATCAATTTCTGAGGGCTGCAAGCTTACAACAGGGTTGCAATCGCAAACCCCTCACCAGGGATTCATAAACTATTGCCGCGTTTCGTATGCGACGTTATAGTCGGCACATGTCAACGGCATTTTACTTACTGTTAATCATCGGGCATCTCGGCGTATTCGATGTGCTCTATTTTCACATCTACCGTTGTCAACTTGACCGCCGCCCGGAATGCCACCGCGAAGTGTTCTGGCACACCATACGCCACGCCATCTACGCTTCGCAATTCATCATCATTGCGAATTTGCGATTTCACGGCGCAGCGCTCATTCTCTTAGCGATTATTTACGCCACAGATGTGTTCATCGCCTGGGCGGATGTCTGGGAAGAAACCCAAAGTCGGCGCGCACAAGGGGGACTGCCGCGCGGCGAATATTTCATGCACATCGTTTTGAGTTTGCTGGTCGGGTGCTACCTGATGCTCGTCTGGCAAACGGTTTGGGGAGACCTCGCGTTACCTACAGCCATTGTCGTTGACCCGCCGCCGGTTCCCGTGATGTTAAGAGTTTATATGACGATGATGGGCATTGGCGCTTTTGGCGCATTCTTTTTCGATTTGTATCGCTGGCTCACATTCAATCGTCGTCACCAATCGCAACCCATAAACGCCGAACCGGCGCAACTCTCTTGATTATGAAAAAGCCTCGCAAAATCGTGGTCGAAGCCATTATCCCTGCGCCCGTCGAAGTGGTCTGGGAACGCACCCAGACGCCCGACCTGCACACCCTCTGGGATATTCGCTTTACCCACATCACCTATCTTGATGAACAGGACGCATGCGGATTCAATTTGATGGATTACCGCACCGACGTGGTATTCGGCATCGAAGTCGCGGGCATCGGGCGTTATTTGCAAAACGCGCCGCCGCACCATTCGACCTTTGAATTTGAATCCGCAGATTGGAAATCCATCATCACCTTGGGGCGCGGCATCTGGCAATACGAACCCTGCATCGAAGGCACGTATTTCAAAACCGTTTATGATTACGGCGTGCGTTATGGAGTTCTGGGGCGATTATTAGACGCGCTGGTGTTTCGCAATTTACTGAGGCTTTCAACCGAATGGGGCTTTGAGACCTTGCGACAGTGGTGCGCCGCTGATGAAAGCGTTGTAGCGAAACGTCGCTCGCGCTGGCGCTTTATGAAATTTTTTCTTGCCAGATTGCTTGGTCGCAAACCGGCAAAAGGTGCAGCGCGAAGTTGGCTTGGCAGTGGGCAGGAAACCGAGTTAAGAGATAAAAATTCTTCAGAATATGTTCATGGAAGCAAGCATTGATGTAGAAAAAAATATTATTGTCGGTCAGCCAGTAATGATTGAAAGTTCATCACCTAAATCTTCATATGCTGTTGCCTTTGAAGATGACGGTGAGACCGGTTATCTGTATGGACTTGATCTTTCTCTTGAAGAAAATCCTATTCTTGATGCTTTATACATTTACAACGGAAAAAATATAATCGATAGGTCGCATTCTCATTTGCTTCAAATTCTCTGGGCAAAGGATGGGCTGAAAGTCGCTCTTTTGATTAATCAATACCCTCACGCTGTTTTTGATTTTGAAGCCAGGCGGGGATACTGTAGAACTAATTTCCCTCTCCCAGACACACGGTGGACATCTTTTGATCATAGTTGGAGTGATGCTGCAATTGATTTGTTTAACGATTAATTTGATGTGATTGGCGTTGCCGTGTAATGAATGCAGGCGAGGTGTTCGGGGCGGCGCAGGACTTTATAAGCCAGGAATTTTCCCCATCGGGTTTGCGGCTGCATCAGTAACTGCCCGTCAATGTTTAATTGTTCTATTCCATCAACTGTGACCACGCGGCTTTGAAATTCGACCTTGATGCCGGTTTGCGGCAGGCGCACGCCGCGAAAATAAATATTTTTTCCGCGAATTGAAAGCCCACCGTTTTCAATCGGCTGCACTGCCATTTCAACATCAACCTTTAAATCAACGAAGACTTCAAAGAGCGCAGGCTTCCCTTGCATTTGGCGCACGATGAAATCGGAATCAAAAACCCGCATCTTATCGCCGCAATAAAGCTCACGAACGAAATGCATCGAACCATCGCGGCGGCGAAAGATGCGAAAGCGCGCATCAATCGCTTCTTTGTCACTTTCATAAAGCCCTTGACCAATAAGCAGGGTCGCCACTCTTGACCAGAATTTCGCCGGAAGGGTTTTCAGGTCAAGCGCGGCTTTCACCTGATAACGCGAAGGGTTGGTATAAAAATCAACAATCATCGGATGCACCGCTTGAAGGCGGTCGCCAATGACCTCTTCAAGCAGGTTCCAGCCTTCAAAACTTGCAAGCGAACCGCGCTCACGCGCGCGAACGCCTCGCCTGAAAACTTTCGACGCTCTCCAGACAGTGAGCGAATAACGCAGCAACGCAAACGCCGTTCGTGGGTAATTGATGAGATGGCGTCGCGATTCTTTTTTAAAAGTAAGTACAGCGCGCACGCCTTCCACTGCATAGCGACCAAGCAACGCCCAACCAGCAGTGAATAATCGTTTGACGGTAACCGCGAGGCTTGCGCCAAATGCCGTTTCATAAGCGACCGCTCCGCTGAGCGCCGCGCCATCCATCAAGCGCGCGCCGATGGTGACTTCCATATGTTGGCGAAGCAATCGCCAGGTCGGGTCGTTTTCACGCTCGCCCATCTCTTCATAAAACGCCGCATCGAGTCGCGCAAGTTTCACCGCCTCCAAATCTTTCATGTGTGCCGCAAGCCACAATTCATCGCGCACTTCAAGCGGTCGGCGCATCGCACAGGCTTCTGCATAAATTTTCCAGCCTTCGGTGCGCGGGTTGCCGTCGCTATCTACCGGCATAAAGGCTTCGCCAAGCCGGTCGTAGCTTGCGGAAAAACCTGCAAAGCGACCAAGCGCAATGGCACATCCGGCAAGCAGATGAAGCCGCGCCAGACGACAAGGATGGTGGTGATAAAACGCCCGCATCAAGGTGAGGCGGCGGCGGGCACGAAGTTGTCTGCGGGCGAAAATTTCCAACTCGCTTTCGCAAGCCTTCGGCAAATAATGCCGCGCCTCTGTCAAATCTTCAGCCCGTAATTCAGAAGCCTCATCGAAAATCGGGATTTCCGGTATCACCGCTTTGTGTCCAGGCATGTTGGTGTTCCATCAATCAAAAAACTCAATAAAAACCGGCGCTTTTTTAATGGGGCTGGGGTCGCTGACAAGATAGTACAACGGTTTCGTGAAGACCAGACAATTCGCCGGAAAGCTTCTGAAAATTCCCGTCGCTGATTTCACTCGCATTGCTTGACAAGCATCAACCTCAGATGAATAATGCCGTCTGCTTAATGCGGGGTTATGGTCACCATTCGCTAAAATTCCCTACAATTTGGCAATTCAATTTGAAAGAGGGTGTAAAAATTAAAACGCTTTCGCAGACGGATATTCCGGGGGTAACGCTTTTCAGACGCGGCAAGGTGCGCGACGTTTATGCAGTCGGAGACCGGTTGCTGATTGTCGCAACCGACCGCCTGTCGGCTTTTGATGTCGTGCTCCCGAATGCGATTCCCTTTAAAGGCATGGTGCTCACCAGGCTCTCGCTCTTCTGGTTCGATTTTTTGAAAGACACGGTTACCACTCACTTAATCACTACAGATGTCGATGCCTATCCTGCGCCTTTGCCTGAGTACAAAGACCAGCTTATCGGGCGTTCGATGCTCGTTAAGCGCGCCGAGGTCTTCCCGATTGAATGTGTAGCGCGCGGTTATCTTTCCGGTTCGGGATGGAAAGAATATCAGGCGACCGGCGAAGTCTGCGGCATTCGCTTGCCCGCCGGTCTCCAAGAATCCGACAAACTCCCGGAAGTGATTTTTACTCCGGCAACCAAAGCCGAAAGCGGGCATGACATCAATATCAGCGAACGCGAGATGGCAAATATTGTCGGCAGCGAAGCCACAGAGAAACTGAAAGCCTTGACCCTGAAAATTTATACGAAAGCCGCCGAATATGCAGACACGCGCGGCATCATCATCGCCGATACCAAATTTGAATTCGGCATGAAAGACAGCGAAATTATTTTAGTTGACGAAGCGCTCACCCCCGATTCGTCCCGTTTCTGGGCTAAAGCATTGTATGAACCCGGTCACGCGCAGCCGTCGTTTGATAAACAGTTCGTGCGTGATTACCTGGAAACGCTCGATTGGAATAAACAACCGCCGGCACCCGTTTTGCCTGACACGGTCGTTGAGCGGACAAGCGAGAAGTACATTGAAGCCTACAAACTTTTGACCGGAAAAGAGGATTTAGCATTCAGGGTTTAGACATCACTATCCAACTATCTAAATCCTGAATCCTGCATCCTGCCTCCTATGAATTTTTTAGATTACTTTGTCCTGATCGTTATTGTCGCCTCAACCGTCTTAGGAGCAATGAAGGGCATCCTCAAAGGATTACTGTCGCTTGCTTCAACCATTTTAGGATGGTTTGCCGCCATGTGGTTTTACCGCTTTGCGGCAGTGGTTGTCAGACCCTTTGTGGAAACCGAACGGGCAGCCAATTTGCTTGGGTTCATTGCCGTATTTTTACTCCTGGTAATTGCCGGAAGCCTGGTGTCATACAAATTGCGGCGCGCTTTGAAGCGCGCAAGGCTCGACTGGTTCGACAAGGCTTTGGGCGCGACCTTCGGATTTTTGCGCGGGTGGCTGGCGTGTGCGGTCATGTATCTGGCGCTCACGGCTTTTCCGATTAAGCTTGAGGCGGTGCAGAAAGCCACCTTTGCGCCGCTATTGCTGGAAGGCACGCGGGTGACTGCTTATCTGGCATCCGGCGAACTGAGCGCCCAATTTTCAGAAGGCTATCAAACGGTTACGGATTTTTGGCAACAAAAAACTAAAAATAAAAAATGAACCGCCCAGGTTCCAAGGCTAGAAATTTATGACAACGTTGAAAAGCAGGTTAGAAGCAATCGTGATTGAGATGGTTGAAGGTGGGATTTCTTACAAGGATGCCGTCGAGGAATTTCAAAAACATTTTATTCTGGCGGTCTTGAATCAAAATGGCGGCAACCTTTCCAAAGCTTCCGCCAAACTCGGCGTTCACCGCAACACCCTTTCCAAACAGGTTGCCGATTACTTTCAAAACGGTCACATGACCGGCGCAAAATTGCGTCGCCAACGTAAAAGCGTCAAATCGGAAAGCAAAAAACGAGCGGCAACCGGTAAGAGTTAATCACCGATTGCCGTTTGTTTTTTGAAAATTTTTCGCCCGCCTTACTCAGCTTTTGCATTCAACAAATTTTGTATATCGGCTTCCATCTGCGCCATCTTTTTGGCAGAGGTGCCATTGTAACGTTTATAAATTTTCCAATCTTTGGTAACTACGAAGGTGGTGGGAAATCCCATGATGTCCAGATCGCGGGCGACGGGACTATTGTCTTCGTCCTGAATCATCACCACCGAATATTTCATTTTATAGCGCGTCACAAAGGGCACGACCTCTTTGGCTTCACCCGATGCCATGGTCACGGCAAGCACTTTTAGACCTTTATCGGCATACTTGGCTTGCAAGGCGTTGAAATTGGGAACCTCGACCAGGCAGGGGCCGCACCAGGTCGCCCAGAAATCCACAACATAAACTTCACCTTTGAGTTCCGTCTGTTTGACGGGTTTACCGTCCAGGGTGAGCAGCGCGATTTCAGGGAAAGCTTTGCTTTCTTCGCCCGGACTTGAGGCTTCAGATTTTATGGTCGAAAACCCCGGAACGGTCAAAAGCACTGCCAGACAGGCGATAAAAAATAGTTTCATTCGTATCCTCCAAAATTGTCGCGAACTAATCGGCGGCCCGCGTTTGACGCCAAATGGCTTGTCAAACGTAAAAGGCATTCTAGCGTAGAAATTTTTATTCGGGCAATTTTATTCCAACAATCTCGCCAGCAGTGCCACTTTTCCTGTGTGGCGCTTGAGAATCCGCGATGGGTATAGTAGACTTCGGCTGAAAAAAATGGAGGGAATCCGTGAGCCGAGAATTGAGTCAGCTCATTGAGCTCCAGGAACTTGACCTTGAAATAATCCGAATTACCGACAGGTTGTCCAAAATACCTGTTGAACGGGAAAACGCAGAAAACGAGTTCAAGACCCAAGCGGCAGAGTTCCTGGCTTTACAGACTAAACACGAGCAAAAAATTGCAGAACGTAAACAACTGGAATTCGACCTCGCTACCGCCCAGGAACATCACGAAAAATTCAAGCAAGACTTGATGCGTGTCACCAATGAAAAGGAATATTCGACGGCGCTTCGTGAAATCGATGTTACCAAAAAACAGGTTAACACCTACGAAACTGAGATTCTCAAAGGTCTCGAAGAGATTGAAAAATTCGATGAACAGTTGAAAACCCTGGCTCCGGATGTTGAACAAAAACGCCATGAGGTTGATCAATTCCTCGCAACTCTCGATAAAGAAGTCCAGGAATGCGAGCAAGCACTTATTGATTTGAACACCAAACGTAGCGGCTTGATTACCAGTTTTCCCAGATCGCAACTCGCCACCTATGAGCGAATGTCGAAAGCCAAACGCGGACAGGCGCTTTCGGAAATTCGCGATGGCGTTTGTTCAGCTTGTCGGGTGAAGGTGCGTCCCAAGGTGTTCAGCGATGTGCGTAAAGGTGACCAGATGATTACCTGTGAAAATTGCGGTCGCATTCTTTATTACCGCCCGGACTCGAATCAATCTGTGGAAACGGTTACGAGCTAGTTTTACAGGTTCAGTCTATCGTTTCCGGCACAAACGGGTCTCTGCCAATCTGAGCCTTCATCCCTTTGCAAATTTTTAAAATTGAATAAAGGTTGTTTTATGACCAAGGACGCCCCTAAACCGCTTCACATCAAGGACGCGCAGGAATTTTGGCTGCACCTCACAGACGCAGAAGTTTCTGCCAGTCGATTGCTCTACAGACCGGCAATGTTAATTGAATGCCGGGTCAATTTTCGCAGCCTCAGAGCCGGACTGCATCATTCCGAAGAACGCCACTACAGCGCCTGGATACCGGAATCCGATTTGGCGATTGACTGGGATAAACCGGCAATCTCCGCCGATAGAGAGTTGAAATATCAGGCGGTTGCCAACGCCAACATCGATTATGAGCCAGGCACTTATGAAACTACGCTCGCGGAATTCGCGCAGTACGAAACCGAGTTGATTGATAAACTGGCGCGCGCGGAAAAACTGCGCCTCTATTTCAATCCGGTGTTCGGTTTGTTTTCGGCTCCCGAAGATGACTTGAAAGATTTTCTCGCGCGCATTGCCGAAGCCGCGCTTGGACGTGTCGAACCGGAACTCAAACGTTTGCGCAATAAATTCGAGTTACAACTTGAACAGATACGCGAACGCCATGCGGCGATTGACGTGAGCGCCGAAGAAATCAGCGACACCTGGATTACCCGACAACGTTGGTTCTTTGAAAGTGAGAATCGCCTGGCACAATTGTTTTCGACGCTTGCGGGCAGAGTGTTTCGCTCAACAAAACCCAAACCCATCACCGGACCGCTGACGCTCGCGGATACAGAGTTGCGCGAAGATTTGGCGCGTATCGAACAGGAAGCCGGTGAAGCGTTGAAAAAACTTTATGATGAATATGTGACGCTCGCCGGTGAATATGATGTGTTTGAAATCGGTCTGCAACCGGACAATGTCAAAGTCACACGTCGCCTGGTTTTATGGGTTCCGGTCATTCAGGAACATCACGCCGCCGCTTCCGAATAAAAATCATATCCTGCACGAAGCCCTTTGGTTTTTCCACAGCGGGTTGCTACAGTATCAACGAACTTCAAACTCTCGAAGCGGCGGTTATGTTCGATGAAAATCGGCGTGTTCATAAAACCTCAGGAGCCTCGCGCCACCAAAGTAGCCAATGAAATCGCTGCCTGGGCAGCAGATAAAAATATCGAACTGTTCATCAAAGACCGCGCCACAGAGATTCCCGAAAACGCTTACTCTGCCAGTGAAAAAGAGATTGCCAGCCTCTGCGGATTGATTGTCGCCCTGGGCGGCGACGGCACCATGCTGGGTGTCGCCCGCGCCATCGGCGGTTGCGGCACACCGGTTTTAGGCATCAATCTCGGAACCCTCGGTTACCTGACCGAATTCAGCGTTGAAGAAGCCATCCCGGCGCTTGAAAATTTTCTGCGCGGTGAATATCAAATCACCCATCGCACCCTGATTGACTGGCAGGTGGTGCGCCAGTCGCAAATTATCGGTTCAGGGTCGGCGCTCAATGATGTGGTAGTCAACAAAGCGACGCTGGCGCGCATGATTGAACTGGATTTTTCCGCCTCGAATGCGCCGGTCACCACCTATCGCGCCGACGGGCTGATTGTTGCGACCCCGACAGGTTCGACCGCTTACAACCTTTCGGCAGGCGGCCCGATTATTTATCCGAGCGTCGGCGCGATTGCCATTGCGCCAATTTGCCCGCACACCCTCACCAATCGTCCGTTGATTTTGCCGGACACTGCCGACATCAAACTGGAACTGAAAACTCATGGACAGGAAGTCATGCTGGCATCAGACGGGCAGGTTAGTGTCCAATTAAAAGTGGGCGACGTAATCGAAATTAGAAAGAGTGAAAAAACCTTTAATACGATTGTGGCAAAGGGTCATAACTATTTTGAAATTCTCCGCAGCAAATTGAAATGGAGCGGAAGATAGAAAGAGAGTAGGCAGTAGGCAGTTTTCATCATCACTGCTGAGTCTTGCAAGCTAATTTCTTATTAAGCCGAGAGGCACAAATTGCTATCCTAACTGCCTACCGCTTACTGCCTACTGGAGCGAACATGCTTTTCCCGATTGGTGACGATAATTCAGACCGTTTGACGACCCCGTTTGTGGTTTATGCTTTTGTGGCAATCAATGTTGTGGTCTTTCTGTTTTTGCAACAGATTTTGCAAACCAAAAGCGGCGAAATATTTACCTATGGCTATTCGGTCGTGCCTTATGAAATCACTTCCGGCGAAGATTTAAAAACGCCAGTAACCTTGCGCGGCGGACAAGCTGAAGTCACCGCGAGAAACGCACGCGAAATCATCATTCCGCAATATCCGGGACCGTCGCCCATCTGGTTGACCATTCTCACGGCGATGTTTATGCATGGCGGCTGGATGCACATCATCGGCAATATGCTTTATCTGTGGATTTTTGGTGATAACATCGAAGACAATTTCGGACATTTTAACTTCGCGTTTTTCTATTTGATTTGTGGGGTTGCCGCCACCTTCGCGCAAATTTATGTTGACCCGACTTCAGTGATTCCCAATCTCGGCGCATCGGGGGCGATTGCCGGGGTGCTCGGCGCATACCTGGTGATGTTTCCGAAAAACCGTGTGCGCGCCATCGTTCCGCTCGGTTTCTTTTCAACCATCACCGAAGTGCCTGCCGTTGTCGTGTTGGGTTTCTGGATTGTCATTCAAATTTTCAGCCAGTACACCTCAAGCGTTCATCAAAGAGGCGGCGGGGTCGCCTACATGGCGCATATCGGCGGATTCGTTACCGGACTCGTGCTATCATTTCTGTTTCGCAAAAAACGTCCGCCGAAAGTTCCGGTTTACCGCCGCGACGAAGATGATGATTATTACCGTCCCTATTAACCATCGGCGTTGAAATTATGATAGTCCTTGACCAACTGACAAAAGTTTACGGCGACCCGCAAAGTTTCACCAACGCGCAACTCGCGGTTGACCATATCAGCCTGCAAATTCCTTCGGGTCAACTGGTCGGCTATCTCGGCCCGAATGGCGCAGGCAAATCCACCACCGTCAAAATGCTCACAGGGATGCTCGCGCCGACTGCCGGACGCGCGGAAGTTTATGGTCTCGACACGGTGCGCGATAACCTCGCGGTAAAAAAAATCATCGGCTATGTGCCCGATTCCGGCGCGGTCTATGAAACCTTGACCGGACGCGAATACCTGGAAATGGTTGGCAGGCTTTACGGATTGGATGACGCGCTCATTAACGACCGCATACTGAAATTCGGCGATTTTTTTGAACTCGGTGAAGATACGCTCCGCCACAAATTACTTTCGGCTTACTCGAAAGGCATGCGACAAAAGATGGTGATCTCCGCCGCCTTGATTCATAACCCGCGAGTGATTTTTTTTGATGAACCGTTGAACGGACTGGACGCCAGCACGCAGTTGATGTTCAAAACGTTGATTAAAAATTTAGCCGGCGAAGGCAAAACCATTTTTTATTGTTCGCATATTCTCGATGTTGTCGAGCGCACCTGTGACCGCATTATTATCATTGATAAAGGGCGTGTGGTTGCCGATGGCACGCTCTCTGAATTGCAGGCGGCAAGCGGCGAAGGCTCGCTTGAGCGCATCTTTAACAAATTGACGGCGCACAGCAATCTCGAAGAACGCGCCGAAGAATTTTCCAAAACCTTTTCATTTTAATTTTCACCTGTGACCTTTCTCGAAAAACAAGGCATTGATGTGCGCCAACTGAAAACCCTGCTCGGCGTGTACCTCAAACTGGATTTACGCAGTAGCAAATCTTTCGGGCAACAGGGCAAAGAGACCTTCACTTCAAATCGCGCCCTGCTTTCGATTCTCTTGATGTATGTGTTATCGGGGTTAATCATCGGCTTTTTCGTCCTAACCGGCGCGGATGTTTTTCTGTTTTCGCTGATTGCTTCAAGCTACACCTTCGCATTGATTGCGCTGGCAGTGATTACCGAATCGGGCAATGTGATATTTAATGAAAACGAACCCGACATCATCGGGCATCTGCCGATTACTTCGCGCACCCTGTTTGTCGCCAAAACCTTGAACCTGTTTTTATTCGCCTTGTTGCTTGCCACCGCGGTCAATTTTTTCCCGACGATTTTTGGCGTATGGGCAAGAGGTTCAAGCGTGGCTTTCGTTTTCGCGCATATCGTATCGGCTTTTTTAATTGCGGTGTTTGCGACCGTGCTGGTGGTGACCAGTTATGGTCTGCTGATGCGCTATGTTGATAAAGAGAAATTCAACAACATCATCGCCTATGCGCAAACCGCTTTGACGATTTTGTTTATTCTGAGCTATCAACTGCTGCCGCGTTTGATGGATAAATTTCAAATCAATATCAATCAAGCCTCACGCGATTATTTTTATTACTATCTGCTTTATCCGCCTGCCTGGTTCGTCGGGTTGACGCTTTTGCTGATGGGCAAAGTCAACACCTTTTCACTGGCGCTTACCCTGACAGGCTTGCTGATTTTGTCGATTGTCGGGTTTATTGCGTTAAGGAAAATTGCCGGTGGTTATGCAACTTTCGTTTCCCGCCTGGCATTTGATTCTTCAAACTATGTCGAAGTAAAGCCCCAACCTTTCAGGTCGGCTGCTGAGGCAGTACAACTTTCACGTGCGGAAAAATTTGGAAAAATCAAAGCACTTTTTTTGCGTTATCCGGTCGAACGCGCGGTGTTCGATCTGGTGGCAAGTTACATCAAACGTGACCGCGAAATCAAAATCCGCCTCTATCCGACCTTTGCCTACTTCATCATCTTTCCGTTGCTTGGACTGATCAGTGAAGAGCTTTCAGACCCGTTTTACAATACCAGTTATACTTTTGGCGCGCTGGTTGGCGGCGCGATGATTTCGTTTGTGATGATGTCGGCAATCGAAGTGCTGCTGTTTTCGGAGCACTACCAGGCGGCTTATATTTTTCGCGTCGCGCCTGTAGAAAATTTAAGCCACATTCATCAAGGTCTCAGAAAAGCGACTTTCATTTATTTCGGGTTGCCGGGCGCGGTGATTCTGTTTCTGCTCTACGCGCTGATCTGGCGCAATGCCTTGCACGCTTTTCTCATCATTGCGCCGTGGGTCATGCTTGCGCCGTCGCTGGCGATGTTGTCATTTTTACGGCGCGAAATCCTGCCGCTGTCGCGCAAATACCAGAAAGGGCAGCAATCGGCGCGTTCGATGATTATCTTTTTTGCCAATTCAATTTGTCTGGTGGTTGTCGGCGTCGCGCAAAACTTTGCGATTCTCGGTGTCATTTCCTACTGGATATTTTTGCCAGGCGTTTTCATTGGCTCACTGTTGATTTATTTGTTCCTGCGATTGCTTAGCGGGGAAACCCGACCCCTCACGCCTGCAATCAACCTCTTCGATAGCGGAGAAACCAATTAGTCCCGACATTGGCGCTTGACGGCAACTGATTCATGCGAATTGCTGCGGGTGATTTCTTGCTGCTACACTAACCATTTGTTTTTATGCGCTGAAACTGAACGGATAGCCACATCCTGAAACCTGATTGTGCAATCAGTCTAAAACCGCTCAAAGACGAGCGGAAAAAGGAGAAAAGATGACCACCGAAGTAATTGAAAATTTAGGCTTGATAATTGAAGAAACGCCAACCGAAGAGATGAACCTCGTTCCGCTTGAAACCTTCGCTTACCAATATGTCGGCAAAGAGACGCGCATCTCATTCATCTGTCCGGAATTCACGGCAATCTGCCCGTTTTCGGATTTCCCGGATTTCGCCACTATCAAAATTGATTACGCGCCCAATGAACGATGCATCGAATTGAAATCGTTGAAGCTCTATATCAACTCATTTCGCAACGTCAAAATTTTCCACGAGCATGTGATGAACAAAATTCTCGATGACTTCGTAAAAGCCTGCGACCCGTTGTGGGTAGATATTGAAGGCGATTTCAATGTGCGCGGCAATATCAAAACCGTGATGCGCGTTTCATATAAAAAGTAAATATTAGATTCGACCATACGTAAAGGGTGAGGCATGTATGTCTACATTAAAGTCAGCCTCTTGGTTCCAGATGTTGAGAATCACAATCATCATAATGACTTTCATTGCACCCACAAATGGTTCTACGCAATCTGTTGAACTCATAAAAAAAATCAAAATTCCGAGAGGAATCGCATCTATAGCCTTTTCACCTGACGGGCAATTGCTTGCTTGCGGCGGCGAAAATGTGCTTACTCTCTTTGATGTAAAAACTGGAAAACTACTAAAATCTTCGCCATATGATATGGATAGAGTAATTAACTCTATCTCCTTCTCTCCGGATGGGCGATTGCTTGCAAGTGCGGACGATGATGGCAGGATAATAATTCACGACGTGCGAACCTGGAAAACGAAACGCACTCTGATCGTCCACCAACCACATGAAACACCCGACTCTCATGATTTTAGAGTTTTTTCAGTTAGTTTCTCACCTGATGGAAAAACCTTAGTCAGCGGAAGCGGAGGATTTGAGTGTAGGGATTGTCTTCCATACGGAGAGGTAAATTTTTGGGATTTAAATACAGGGAGACTTTTATCCACTCTTCCAAAACAGAAAGACTACATCTGGTCGGTTTCATTTTCTCCTAATGGAAAATTAATCGCTATCGCTAATGGTAATGCAAAGGTGGTTGTTTGGGATGCAAAGCAGAAAAAAGTATTAGATGAATTTCCCGGCATGATTGGTGAGGTCTATTCAGTGAGATTTTCCAAGAGCGGAAATAAGTTAGTCGCTGCCAGTGAAGATAAAACCGTAATGGTTTGGGATGTCAGGACTAGAAAAGTAGAATTCACATTTGCTGACTATAGAGACAGAGTTTTATCAGCCACATTTCTCAACGAAATAAAAATAGCCGCTGTCGGCGGAAAAAACGGATTAAAAATTTTCAATCTTAATTCCACAAAATCTGAATCAATTCCTATAGGCAAAGATTTATACCTGAATTGCGTTTCATCGTCTCTCAACGGAAAAAATTTAGCAATAGGCACTTCTAATGGAACAATAATGTTGTGGAAGATTAAATAGATTATGCAAATAACCATTCCAACCCCTGAGCAATTCAACTTCAAACGCACCGCCATCAGTCATGGGTGGTATGATTTGCCGCCGTTCACGCTGGATAAAGATAGTTGGACGATGACGCGGGTGATTGTACTCAACGGCGCAAAACCGATAAAAGTCACCCTCACGGAAGCCAACGGCACCCTCGTTGTCAACCTGCCACGCAAATTGAACCAACGCGCCGAAGCCAAAGTTATCCGCGATGTGCGCCATATCTTCAGGCTCGATGATGATTTGTCCTCGTTTTATGAAGCGGTCGCCAGTGATAAGGATTTCGCCTGGATTACCAAAGCCGGAGCGGGGCGAATGCTGCGCGCGCCGTCGGTCTTTGAAGATTTAATCAAGACGGTCTGCACCACGAATTGTTCGTGGGCGCTCACAGATAAAATGGTCAATCAACTGGTCAATGAACTCGGTGAAGCCGCAGCAGATGGTTCGCGCACCTTTCCCACCCCGGAAGTCATGGCAGCGATGCCTGAAAGTTTTTATCGCGAAAAAATTCGCGCCGGCTATCGCGCGCCCTATTTGCAGGAGATTGCCGAACAGGTTGCCACCGGCAAGCTTGATTTGGACGCGTGGCTCACAAGCGATTTACCGACCGAAAAACTCAAACGCGAAATGAAACGAGTGAAAGGGGTCGGCACTTATGCAGCGGAAAATCTCTTGCGGCTGGTGGGTCGTTATGATGGACTGGCGCTTGATTCCTGGGTGCGCGGCAAATTCGCCAAAATGTATAACAAAGGTCGCATCGCCACGGATAAAAAAATCGCCCGATTTTACGCGCGTTTCGGTGAGTGGCAAGGGTTGGCTTTATGGTGTGATATGACCAAAGACTGGCTCGAAGGCGAAGACCAGCTTTGGTAATTCAAACGTCAATATAAGTTTGCCTGCGTTTTTATCACGTCATTATTTTCTTGTTGCGCAAAGGCTCGGCTGCAAAAATAATTTCCCTATGTCAGCCCAAAGCGCCTTTCAAAAAGTTCAGAGTTTCATTAAAACTCACGCCCTGCTCGCAGAAACAACGGGTATTGTCATTGCGCTTTCAGGTGGTCCCGATTCCATTGCCCTGCTCGACATCCTCATTCGTTTACAAAAAGCTTTTCGCAAAAACAGAAAGCATGCGCAGGAATTCAACCTTCATATCGCGCATCTCAATCATCAACTTCGCGGCAAAGCTTCGGACGAAGATGCAGAATTTGTCCGACGACTTGCTGACAAACTGGAGATTCCTGCGACTGTTGCGGCATTAGATATTAACCAACTTGCTGAAACAACCAGGTGTGGCGTCGAAGAGACCGCGCGCCTTGCGCGTTACCGATTTTTGCTCGATACGGCAATGCAAACCGGTTGCAACCGCATTGCTACGGGTCACACGATGAGCGATCAGGCGGAAACTTTTTTGATGAGGCTCGCACGCGGCGCAGGGCTTCGCGGCTTGGCATCCATGCGTCCGATGATTCCGGCACATCAATTCCGTGATGAGTCTGAAGTATCCGGCGTCGATGAACAGGATTCCGGATTCAGGATTCAGGATTCAGGAGATAACCGGCAGCAAAACGATTCATCGCTCGCCATCGCGAACCATCAGTTGCCACCTGCCATCCGCCACCCGCAATTTGAACTGCCCAATGCTTACTGCCTGCTGCCCACGGAAATCAAATTGATTCGCCCATTGCTTGCCATCTCGCGTGAAGAGGTCGAGCAGTATTGTCGCAAACGACACTTAGCGTTTCGCCTGGATGCAACGAATGAAAGTTTGGATTATACGCGCAATCGCATCCGCCACGAAGTGCTGAAGGTTTTGCGTGAGATTAATCCGCGCATCATTGAACATCTGGCGCAAACGGCTGAGATTATCGCGCTTGATGATGATGCGCTGAATCAATTAACCGCTGAATTGCTCGGAAAAGCGCAAATTCCATCAACCATCGAAGCGCCTAATGAAAAAGGGATTGCCTTATCAATCGTAGAAATTTTACCTCATCCGCAAGGGGTGCGAAGACGACTATTGATTGCGGCAACGCAGCAGGCGCAGGAGAAGTTATTGCCGCCTCATTCACCCGTTTCAGCTATTGAATCAACGCACATCAAGGCGCTTGAACACTTACTTGTTGAAGGTGTGAGCGGTGATCATGTGCAACTTATGGATGCCATCGAAGTCTGGCGCGAATTTAATTCACTGGTTTTTATTTCAACGCTCAAACCCGATAAGCCGGTTGTAATCAAACACCAGACACCAGATGAAAATTTCAACTCAAAAACTTTTATTGAAGTAAACCTAAATCAGCCGGAACAAATAATTGAAGCTGGTGAATTCCGTTTGCAAATTAACCGCCATCAACCGATTGCCAATTTAAAGGAAGTCATTCGACAAAATCAGAAAATTAAAGAGCGAAGCGGAATGGACTGGTTCAAGGTGGCGCTTGATGATGCACGCTTGCCCGACCATTTAATTTTGCGAACCCGACAGGCAGGCGAAAAAGTTCGCGTCGTTGGACAGGCAAAAATTAAAAAGTTGAAAAACCTGATGATTGACCATAAAATCCCTGCAAGCCGTCGAGCAACGTGGTTAATTTTGGCAACATCAGACGGTGAGTATGTATGGTCACCGGGATTGCCCCCCGCCTTGAAATTTACAGCCAATGAGCAAATGCCAAGCATTGCCATCGTACAGGTTTTAAATACAGGTTTCTGAATCTTATACCTGATGAAACCCGTAGTTGAATTTGCGTATGCTGTGAGAAAAGCGTTGAGGGGTTAAAAATTTACTGTGATTGCGCATCATTTGTAGGTAAGCTAGAATTTGAAATCGGGTAAAGACCCGTTATTTTCGGAGGTAGTAGGTTGAATTCAACAGTTAGACAAGCAATTTTCTGGGTGGTGATTATCGGCGGCGCGATTCTGCTTTATGCGGTTTTCACAAGCCGAGGTGGGCAAAAAGAAGTTGTCCTCACCCATACTGAATTAGTTAAAAAAATAGAGGCACAGCCGGTACAGATTCAAGAAGCAACGCTTGAAGAGAATTCCGGTTTCACAGGCAAGCTGACAACCGGCGAAAAATTTGAAGCCCCGGTGACCAATCAATTTATTCAACGTGATATTGTCGACAAGATGACCGCTAAAGATATTAAGGTCAGTATCAAAAGTTCTTCATCAAGTCAGTGGGTATTTAGCCTGTTCAGTTGGGCACCGATTCTGGTGATTCTCGGACTCTGGATTTTCATGATGCGGCAGATGCAATCGGGCGGTAATAAAGCCCTCTCTTTTGGAAAATCCCGCGCCAAATTGTTAAGCAATCAGCAAAAGCGCGTCACCTTCAAGGATGTCGCGGGCGTTGAAGAAGCCAAAGAAGAATTACAAGAGATTATTGAATTTTTGAAAGAGCCGCAGAAATTCCAAAAACTTGGTGGACGCATTCCCAAAGGCGTTTTGTTGATGGGACCTCCGGGCACCGGCAAGACCCTGCTTGCACGCGCCATCGCCGGTGAAGCCAACGTGCCGTTCTTTTCGATTTCCGGTTCGGATTTCGTTGAAATGTTCGTAGGTGTTGGCGCTTCCCGCGTGCGTGATTTGTTTGAACAGGGCAAAAAGAATGCGCCGTGCATTATTTTCATTGACGAAATTGATGCGGTTGGTCGGCATCGTGGCGCAGGTCTTGGCGGCGGACACGATGAACGCGAACAAACGCTCAACCAATTGCTCGTTGAGATGGATGGTTTTGAATCAAACGACGGAGTAATTTTGATTGCTTCGACGAACCGCCCGGATGTGCTCGATCCGGCGCTACTCAGACCTGGACGTTTTGACCGTCGCGTCGTGGTTAATCGTCCTGATGTGAAAGGGCGCGAAGGCATCCTTGCCGTGCATACACGCAAAATCCCGCTTGGTGAAGATGTCGATATTAACGTCATTGCCCGCAGCACGCCTGGATTTACCGGCGCGGATTTGGCGAATCTCGTGAACGAAGCGGCGCTCAACGCTGCCCGTTATAATCGCAAAGCGGTTTCGATGCTCGATTTTGAATGGGCAAAAGATAAAGTATTGATGGGTTCCGAACGGCGCTCCATCGTGATGTCAAACGAAGAGAAACGCAACACTGCCTATCACGAAGCCGGTCACACAATGGTTGGCATTAAAGTTCCTAATGCCGACCCGGTGCATAAAGTTTCGATTATTCCGCGCGGCATGGCGCTCGGTGTCACCATGCAACTGCCGGAAGCCGACCGTTATTCACATACCAAAGATTATCTCGAAGGGCAGATTGCCATTTTAATGGGTGGTCGAATTGCCGAAGAGATTTTCCTCAATCACGTCACCACCGGTGCTTCAAATGACATTGAACGCGCAACGGAACTGGCGCGCAAGATGGTTTGCGAATTCGGAATGTCGAGCCTTGGGCCAATCACTTTTGGCAAAAAGGAAGAGCAGATTTTCCTTGGACGCGAAATCGCTCAGCATCAGGATTACAGCGAAGATACGGCGATTAGAATCGATCAGGAAGTCAAACGCATCGTCACTGAACAATATAATCGCGCCAAGCAGATTATTTTGGAAAACAAGGACGCCATGATCAGACTTTCAGAATCCCTGCTTGAACGTGAATCGCTTGATGGGGTGCAGATTCGTCGCTTGATTGCGGGGCTTCCGCTTGATGATGATACGACACCGTCTTCATCCATACGGGAAGACAAACCCAAGACGGAACCGAAACCTTCCGTGCTGAATCCAATCATCCCGCCGGTGCCCGGTAATGCCAACGCTTAATCAGTTGTGCTAGCGTTTCATATTTTAAGGGCTGAGAGCCTATCACTCTCAGCCCTTAAAAATTTTTACGACTATCAAGCAATATAGTCACCGGCCCGTCATTTATTAGATTGACCTGCATCATCGCTTGAAACACGCCCGTTTCCACAGCTAAGCCCTTTTTCCTCGCCTCAGAAATAATGTATTCATACAAAGCATTCGCTCGTTCAGGTTCTGCGGCTTCAATATAAGAAGGTCGACGGCCTTTACGCGCATCGCCGTAAAGCGTAAATTGCGAAACCACCAGCAGTGCGCCACCGGCGTCAAGAACAGAGCGGTTCATTTTTCCCTCTTCATCGTTAAAGATGCGCAAATTTAGGGTTTTATCCAGTAAATAATCGGCATCTGCCTGCGTGTCATCGCGAGCTACCCCCAGCAGAACCAATAAACCTTGAGCAATTTTGCCTACGATTTGTTCATCTACCTCGACACAGGCGCTTTTTACCCGTTGAATAACCGCTCTCACTGAAATTCCTCCCAAATAATGATGGCAACGCTGTATGTTTAAGCAAAATTAGCCGATTTTGCAAATCTCGTAACTAATTTGGGTGTTTGGAAAGATGTAATTGACTTGTCGAGGAAGCGAAGATATGATGATGCAGTACGCTAGATCGTCGAATCGACAAGCCCCCTTGAACATCCAGTAGCCCCCTTTCTGAATGTTCCATATCCAGCGCACTGCTGAAACAACGCCGCTTTATGGCAGGAACATAAAGCGGTGTTGTTTATGGGTCGAGGTTATATCACATACCTACACTAGATGCAAGAAAAAAGTTAAAGTAATACATCAAGCTCTCAAGTTACTTTCACTATCACTGCGTAAATCCTTCAATAAAACAAGTTATTTCTTTTCTCCAGAGCAGAAAAATATTTTTACCAAGGAACCTTTTTCAAGTTTTTGAGATAAACATTAACTCTTTTTTCTGCTTGATTTGATGAAAGAGTTGCGGCAAAAAAAGCTGGAGGTGGTGATTATCTTCTACTCACGAAAGGTTCACCACCTCTTAAAGTAAGATTAGCTGAGAACGGTTTGACCGGGAATTGCAATTGCCGGAACCGCAATCGGTCCCCAATCAAGTTTAGCCGGCACCAGACTCTCTTGAGAATTCAACGCCTTTTCCCAGGTTACGACTTTGCCGGTATAGGCAGACATTCTGCCCATAATTGCCGAAAGGGTGCTTTCGGCAACATTTTTAAGCTCGTTAATTGGTTTGGCGGTGCGAATGCTGGCGATTAAATCGGTATGTTCTTTGACATAGGGGTCTGGATCGTCGCCTTGTTTACGCTCCATTCGCCAAGGATTTGCGCCGGTGATTTGATAACGATTCACCTGACATTTGCCTTTAGTGCCAACCAGAGCTTCGGAAACGTTGCCATCCGCACCAACCACCTGACGGCACATACTCATCAGGTGCATACCATTTTCGTATTCGTAATCAATGGCAAAGTGGTCGAAAATGTGTCCGTAATCCGGCGAAGTGCGGGATTGTCGACCGCCCATTCCGGTTGCCGACACCGGATGCGCTTGCATCGCCCAATTGACTACATCAATGTTGTGGACGTGTTGTTCGACGATATGATCGCCTGAAAGCCAGGTAAAATAGAGCCAGTTGCGCAATTGCCATTCCATATCGCTCCATCCCGGCTGGCGATCTTTCTTCCACAAACCGCCTTGATTCCAGTAACAGCGCGCGGCAACAATTTCACCAATAGCACCATCGTGAATCAATTTCATGGTTTCCAGGTAGCCGGTCTGGTGGCGACGCTGTGTACCGGCAGCAATCGCCAAGCCTTTTGCTTTCGCTTGTTCATAGGTTTCAAGCACGCTGCGAATCCCTGGTCCATCGACCGCTACTGGTTTTTCCGTGAAAATATTTTTGCCGGCAGCGACCGCTGCCTTCAAATGTGTAGGACGAAAGCCCGGCGGGGTTGCCAGGATAATGTAATTGACCTCTTTGGTGTTGATGACTTTTTCATAAGCATCAAAACCAACAAACATACGGTCATTGGGCACATTGATTTTATCGGCATTCTTCTTGCCAAGTTCCGCTTTGCAACTTTCTATTCGGTCTTTAAAAGCATCGCCCATCGCAACCAGTTTAACGCCTTGCGCTGCATTGAAAGCATTGTCAACTGCACCGGTGCCGCGTCCGCCGCAACCAATTAAGCCGATGCGAATTTCATCGCTTCCTGCCGCATAGGCAGCGTTGTTGATTAGATTGGTCGCGACAGTTGCGCCGATAGCAACGGCAGAGGTTTTCAAAAAATCTCTGCGCGATGGATTTTTATCATTAGAATTTTCCATATCTTCTCCTTTTCAACCCTTTGGACTGTAGCCCTTAATTTCCAGACCAATGCCTTGAAACTGACTCTGAGAGCCAGTTTCAAGGCATCGCCTGACAATATCCGGCAATTAATAACTAAAGACCATTGTTTAATCGGGACTCTGGCGAGTCACCTTGGATTTCAATCCTTTCAAAATCTCTTGTTCATCAAGCGGATGAACGATGCGAAAACCGATAGTGAGTGCGTCGGTGTGCCACCAGATGCTTTGCGGACGTTGCGGGTCGCGCTTGCTCCACTCTTTTTTCGAGTATTGCCGCGCCGCGCTTCGCAATTTGTCCGCATCGTCATCCCATGACCCGCCACGTACCACATTCGGATAACGCCTTTCTGTCGGAACCAACACAGGCTCAACCACGCCTGCTTTCAACGTGCTGTAAAAATCTTTTGCATAGGCATCCAGACACCACTCGGCGACATTGCCGTGCATATCGTATAACCCCCAGGGATTCGCCTTCTTCTTGCCAACCGGATGCGGCGCGCCTTCCGAATTATCGGCAAACCAACCGTACTCTGCTAATTTTTTAGCATCATCGCCAAAGGCGTAAGCAGTCTTTGAACCGGCGCGACAAGCGTATTCCCATTCGGCTTCGGTGGGCAAGCGATAAAGTTTGCCGGTTTTTTCAGTAAGCCATCGGCAGTATTCCATCGCCGCATGATGCGTAATGCTGATTGCCGGTTGACGCCCTTTGCCATAGCCAAACGATTCATCGGCATAAGGCGGCGTCGGGCGCGTAACCGCATCACTTGCTGTTGGCTGCGGTTCCGGCGTTGGTTTTTTCGGAATATCCTGCGAGAAAGCAAAAACATCATATTCGTCCCAGGTCACTTCCATCGCGCCCATCCAGAACGGTTGAATTTTAACTTCAACCTGCTGCCCTTCATCTGCGCCACGTCCAGTTTCGCTCGCCGGACTGCCAAGTTGAAATGTGCCGCCGGGAATTGCCACCATATCGAATTTCACGCGGTTGCCTGGAACGGTTTCCGTGTACGGCTTCATATCGGACGGCTTGGTTGAGACTTGTGCCTCAACTGCGGCAAAACTCTGGCGAAAGTTACCGGCATTTAGCCCACTGACCAACGCGAAAAATAAACTGATGATTAAGACCAAACGGATTTGCTTCATGCTCTGATTCATTGCTATTAAAAATTCGATGATTGCGGTGCTGAAAAGAATCTCTGTCGCGCTGATGTGCCTGCTGATTCTCAATATTTACGGTTATACGATCACACCCCGGCGATTTGAATTCACTGAAATTCACATGGGTACACAGTTTAAAATTGTGATGTATGCGGCAAATCATCAAATCGCTGGTCGCGCTAAGCAAGCCGCATTTAACCGCATCGCGCGTTTGGATGCTATCATGAGCGATTATCAGCAAGCCAGTGAGCTAAACACCCTTTCCCATCAAGCCATCAATCGTCCCCTGAGAATCAGCTATGATTTATTTCGCGTTCTCGATTACTCGCAAAGGCTCGCGGCAAAAACCAATGGCGCATTTGATATAACAATCGGCGCAGTCACACGTTTGTGGCGACGCGCGCGCCGCACGCATCAAATGCCCGATAAAGAAAAACTCACACAAGCGTTAGCTCTCACAGGCTTCAAAAAACTCCATCTCGATGCAAAGACGCAATCCGCCTGGCTTGACCGCGAAGGCGTGCTTTTGGATTTAGGCGGCATCGCCAAAGGTTTTGCCGCTGACGAAGCCCTAGAGATTTTAAAACGATTGGGCATTCGCAGTGCTTTAGTTGCCGCGGGAGGTGACATCGTCATCGGTCAGTCGCCGCCCGGACAATCGGGATGGGTGATTGAAGTCGCAACTTTGCAAGCCAACAACTTGCAAAATAAAACCCAACTCTTACTCTCTAACGCCGCGGTTTCAACATCGGGCGATGCTGAACAGTTTGTCGAATTTGATGGCGTTCGCTATTCACATATTGTTGACCCGCGCACCGGCGTCGGTATTCAAGGGCAAAGCAGTGTCACGGTTGTCGCGCGACGCGGCATAGATTCCGATGCGCTCGCTACGGCGGTAAGCGTTCTTGGCAAAGACGAAGGTTTGCGATTGATTAACGCGACAAAAAATGTTGCAGCTTTCATAACCATCAAAACCTTGCAGGGCGAGATGACGAGCTATGCATCTGCCAATTGGCAAGCTGTCGCGAAACCTAGTAAAATTCGTGACTGATTGCCCGCTTACTCTCAAGATACTGATGAATCACTGCTTTTATCACCATTAGGATTTTGTAAGTATTGCTTGTATGGCAGATTCTAAATAGGTTCGTTTGATATATCGTGCAGGCAACTTTTGCCTGAGCGAATTCATCGTCCTTCAAAAGGCAGTACCGTCAGTGGAAAATCTACTTGATTAAAGGAACCCTGCAGTTATGACACATTTGAAACTGCCGGCAGTCGTTTGCCTGCTTTTTCTCCTCTCTGCCAGCCACCTGTTGGCAATTCGGCTTTTTGCCCAGGACGCGAAAAAAGATCAGGAGTCGGTGGTAAAGCTTAAAACCGAACTGATTAATGTACGCGCTGTGGTGACCGATAAAAATGGCAACATTATTGAGAACTTGACGAAAGAAGATTTTGAAGTTCTTGAAAATGATCGCCCACAGCAAATCAGTTTCTTTTCGCTTGAACGCACCGGCAAGCTATCACGCGCCGCCGCATCTACCGGAAGCGATTCGATAAAAAATTCACAACCCACTGCCTCCAAACCAGGCAGTAGCGGCGGGCATACGGTTGTGCTTTTCGTCGACACAGTGAACCTGTCGTTTTCAAGCCTGTATCTGTTGAGACAGGAACTCAAGAAATTTGTCGCCACCTCGCTTTCCGAAGACGATCAAGTTGCGCTGGTGACGACTACGGCTTCGCTTGGCATCTACGAACAGTTCACGCGCGACCGCCAACTGCTCAATCGTCTGATTGACAAAATTGCGCCGTGGCAACCCGACACTCGTGTGCGATTTTACACCCCATTGCTGGCTGCTCGTGTACTGGCAAGTGATCGGGCAGCAAAGGTACTGGCGCTCTGCATCGTGAGAGAAGAACAAGGGCGACCCTGTGGCCAAGAGTTCGAGGAAATCGATCCGTTCATCTATCAAATGAGTTCAGCCGATGAAGTAGCGATAACCGGTCGGGCTAAAGAGGTGTTGATGGAGGGAATCCGGCGGCGGCAAATGACTCTGTCCACGCTCAGGTCAGTGACCGAGCGGTTACAGGGGATGCCCGGTCAGAAGATTCTGGCACTCTTTTCTGATGGTTTTACGATGATGGGTTACGGGGGTGAAGCGGATTTATCTGCCGTACAAACCGTGGTCAGCCGCGCCGTCCGTTCAGGAGTCGTCTTCTACGCCTTCAACGCCAAAGGACTACAACCTGATGTCTTTGGTGATGCGTCTGTTGGGACATTTATGCCGCCGCCATCCTTTTCAACCTATATGGGAATGTCGGCGCGAGATAGTGAAAACGGTCTCAACGCTCTAGCTGCGGACACTGGCGGCAAGGCGCTCTTCAACACGAATAATCTGAACATCGGTTTGCAGCAGGCGCTTGATGAAAACAGCATCTATTACGCGCTGGATTACTATTCCTCAAACACGGAGGCAGAAAATAAATTTCGCAAAATCAAAGTCCGCGTCAAAAACCATGATGACTATAAAGTGCGCGCCCAGCGCGGCTATCTGCCCGCCGATTTCAAGAACGAAGAAGAAACCTTGACGCCGCGACAGCAATTAATCAAAGCGATGACTGCGCCACTATCGGTCAACGCCCTCGGGGTTGCGGCAACCGCAGACTTTATCGAACTCGAAGGTGATAAAGCGCAGGTTTCGCTTTCGATTTATGCCGATCCGGTTTCTTTTGATTTCCTGATGCAAAACGACGCGCGACTCTTTGACGCCGAACTTGGGGTGGCAGTGCTGAATACTTCCGGCAAAGTGATTAAAACGATCAATGAACAGATGAAGGGGCAGATTACGCCGGCGCAATTCGAGTTGGCAAAACGTAATGGCTTTAAATCGGCAAGGCGGCTGGAACTTGAGCCGGGAACCTACAACATTCGTATTGGTTTGCTGGAAACCCACACTCAAAGAGTGGGGTCGACATCTCTCTGGGTTGAAGTTCCGGATTTGAAAAAAGGCAATCTGACGCTTAGCGATTTGCTATTAATCACCGCGCAACCGCAACCGACGAATCAGACCGAGGTGTTGCAGAAGGTTTCCAGACAGGGCGAAATCATCTATAGCAGCACGGATGTCCTGTCATACGGCTTTAAAATCTACAATGCGCCGGAGGTTGCGAATCTGCGAATGCAGGTGGAGTTCGCGCAGGATAACAAAGTGATTCTGCAAACACCTTGGACTGACATTGCTTCAGTGATGGATGACCGGGATGCCAAAGCCATTAATGTGTCACAGCAGTTTAAACTCAATAATCTCAAGCCCGGCACGTATCAATTGAAAGTCCGCGTGCAGGATACGCGAAAAAAATACATCGGGGAAAAACAGAAATGGTTCGTCATTGCGTCCTGAGAAAAAGCTTTACACCTCAGTCAATCTCAGGGGTGATGATTGCAGATGAAATTTGGTAATCCAGCCTCGCTTCAGCGATAGCCTAAGAAGCTATCGCTGAACTATAGACCTCATGAAAAAGAATTTCTGAGAATCACTTGAAAGTAAGGATTCAATCGGGGTATCTCCATAGTTTCACTTTATCCAAAAACCAAAGGAGATTCCCCGATGTTACCCTTTCGTCTTA
>JBFMDH010000049.1 GCA_040754075.1 Acidobacteriota bacterium | reverse complement strand
TTAGTCATAGATGCAGTAAACTTCTCTAGGCGTTTTAGACGCATCCTGAGCCTCCTTGTTGGGAATGGTTTTTAGTCAACGCATTCTTATCACAAGGAGGCTCTCTTTTTCACTGGGCATGACTCAGCTTGAAATCTTCTGGCAGTTCAAAAGCGATAACATACTTATAGACTTTGGCATCCAATTCAACTTCAATTTCAAAATGCATAGGCAGCTCTTTGCGCGAACGGGTGATATCTTTAGGTTTTACCAAATCGCCTATCCGGTTCGTTCCGCGAGCGATCTGCTGTAATATTTCCAATGCTAATCCTACCACCGTTTTTCCCATGCCATTTTTGCCAATTAATAAGACGGATGACAGACCGGTAATTTGTAACTCGAAATTTTCCAGGCAACGGAAATTATGAACATAGAGCCGCCGTATCATAAAAAAATAATACTGCGCTTCTAGTGATGCCTCAAACAAAATGTAATATTTCTTTGTGACAATATACATCTGCAAAAACTAACTTCGTTTACAAAAAAAACTTGCAACCTTTAACCACATTTATTCACTTACCTCTGTTTTTACTGCACACCAATTTTCAACCCAGCCGATAGCGATTGGTGTCAATCATTGCATTCAGGAATTCGGAGGTCGGAATGAATCGGGAAAAGAATTTTAGAATCATCGGCATTTTGCTCGGAGTCGGTTTACTGCTCACCTTTGCGATGTTCAGTTTTGCGCAATCCCGCGAAAAGGTCACGGAAGAATTTCATCAAACCTACAATCTGCCAAATGACGGACGTGTGAGTTTAAAAAATATCAACGGCTCGGTTCGCATACATACCTGGGACAGCAATCAGGTCAAAGTGGATGCGGTCAAATGGGCTTACAAAGCCGAACGACTCGCGGACGCCACCATCGTCGTTGATGCCAGTGAAAATGCTATCAATATCAAAACCGATTATGCGAAACGCGCGCAGCGATGGAGCGATGAAGACCGCTACGACAATCCTGCAAGCGTTGAATACACCATCACGGTTCCGCGCGCGGCGCGTCTCGAAAAATTCGATTTGATTAACGGTGATTTGCAAATCGAAGATTTCGCAGGAACGATTCACGCCACCTGCATCAACGGAGAAATCAACGCCAAACGCTTGAGCGGCGAAGTCAAACTCTCAACCATCAACGGTCAACTCAACTATGAACATTCCGGGGCGAATCAAAACCCGGTGAATCTCAGTTCAGTAAATGGGGCGGTCGAACTCAGCTTTGCCGGAAATGCCGATGCCGAAGTCAGAGCCTCTACGGTTCACGGCAGCATCAATAATGATTTCGGGTTGGAAGTGAAAAAAGGCAAGTATGTCGGTCAATCGCTTGAAGGGGCTTTGGGGCGCGGCGGTACGTCGGTCAGTTTGAAAAATGTCAATGGCAGCATCAATATCAATCGCTCGAAATAATCACAACCAAATTTACCTGAGCAAAGCGCGCGTTGGGTGAATCCTTCATCTGACGCGCGCCGGTTTATTTACAGGTTTTTGTCAGCCGTTTGAGTTTGCTGTGAACCAACCTCGTGGTTTTTGAGCTTTTTCCGATGCGTTGAGCAAACGGTCTTTGAGTACCCTTTTCCCAGACGTAGAGCAAACGGTCTTTGACCGCGCATTTTGGCTTTAAGGAATGCCCACACGTTGAATGAGTTCGGCAAAACGCGGATCAGAATTTAAAACTTTTAAGCGCGGCTCAACTTTGAGATGCGCCAGAAACCCTTGGCGGCTTTGATAGGCGGTTTCCAACCACGCAAAAGCGCGTTCGGTTTCCCCTAAAATCGCATAACCCGCCACCAGGTAATAAAGCGGCGCGGTGGGAATGCTTTTGCCATCCGTAGCAAAATCCAGCCAGCGTTGCCAGAACCCTTTCATTCCCGATTGTTGATACGCGGTTTTCAACTCTTCAGCAATTTCACGACTGGGAATCCATGCCGGTAAAACGGTTAAAATTGTCTCCACCGCTTTGTCATATTCGCCCAGCAATTTATAAATCAGAAACAGGCGTTCATAAGTCATCGGAAACGCCTCATCGAATTCCAGAATTTTTTTGGAGAATGCCAACGCTTCATCGAGTTTTCCGGCATAGGTCAACGCGCCCGCAACGGCGCATTGATTGATTAAAGTCAGCGGGTCGAGTTCAACCGAACGCTCAGCGTAAGCGATGGCTTCATCGAAACGCCCGGCAGAAAGCAGATAAAAAGCATAAGCATGGTGCGCCTGAACCGAATTGGGATTTAACGCCAGCGCCCGTTTATAACATTTTTCCGCTGCCAGCCAATCCCATTCATAAAACAGTTGCATGTTGGCGAGCGACAGGTGGGCTTCGGCAAGGTTATCGTCCAACTCGATGGCTCGCAGCGTATAGTCTCTGGCTTTTTTCACTACTTCATCGGAGTTCGCCAGATTGAAAAACCAGAGCGTTCCATAGCTATCGGCAAGCCCTGAGTAAGCCAGAGCAAATTTTTTATCGATGGCAATCGCCTGTTGGAAAAAATCTATGGCGTGACTGAAGCCTTCATAGGTCCACTTATTGAAATGGAAGCGTCCTTTCAAATAAAGCTCATAGGCGCGGGTGCTTTCGGTGCAGCAGTTGAATGACACTTTCTTTTCTTTGCTGCCGAGTTTGAGGCGCAACTGGTCGAGAATTTCATTCGAGATTTCTTCCTGCACTTTGAAAATATCCGAAAGTTTTCGTTGGTATTGTTCGCCCCAGAGATGCGAGCCGTCGGATGCGTCAACCAATTCCGTGCCAATGACGAGATTTTCGCCCAGTTGCAACACTCTTCCGGTGAGCACGGCGCGAACATTCAATTCATTGCCGACCAGCAGCGGGTCAACGTTTTGACCTTTGTAGCGAAAGGTGGTCGAACGCGCCATCACTTTCAGTTTCGGCAGCCGCGACAAATTGTTAATCAAGGTTTCGGTGATGCCATCGCTCAGATACTCGGTGTTGGGGTCGTTACTGGCATTGACCAAAGGCAAAATGGCAATCGAGTTGATGGCTTTGCGCGAGCGTCTTTTCGGTGGCGTCATCGTCGCGCTTGGAAAACTGTCTTCACTGAGCTTGACGGTGAGGGCTTCCATTTCACCGGTGCGATGATTGATTGCGCCGCTATGGCGCTCCAATTGGGATGTCCTTGCGCCACTATCTTCAAGTTCCAGGGATTTCTTCAAATTCTTCAAATCAACTGCGAAATCTCTGGCGGTTTGATAACGTTCATCGCAACGTTTACGCAGAGCTTTCGAGATAATCCATTGCAATGGCTGCGGAATATTTTCCGAATAGTGGGTCAACGGCGCAGGCTCTCTCTCTAAAATCGCGACGATTAAATCGCTGATGGTTTCACCGGAAAACGGTTTACGACCGGTGACCATTTCATAAAGCATTACGCCGAGGCTGAACAAATCGCTGCGCCCGTCAAGCGCCAAACCCCGCGCCTGTTCGGGCGACATATAAGCCACGGTGCCGAGCACGACGCCGGGCGAGGTCTCTTTGCCAAAAATCAAGGTGCGGTTTTCATCGAGTTCGCTTTCATCAATCTGGCTGAGAACCTTTGCCAGCCCAAAATCCAGAACCTTGGTGATGCCGCGTTCGGTGACGATGATGTTGGCGCATTTGATGTCGCGGTGAATGATGCCGAGGTTGTGGGCTTCGTCGAGGGCTTCGGCAATCTGCGCGGCGATGTCAATGGCTTGGTGGATGGAAAGGTTGCCGCTTTCGATTTTCTTTGAAATCAATTGTCCTTCGACATATTCCATGGCGATAAACTGCCTGTCATCGTGTTCGCCGATGTCATAAATTGCGGCAACGTAAGGTGAGCGCAATGCGGAAGCGGCGCGGGCTTCACGTAAAAAACGCGACCGGCGTTCGGGGTCATATTGAAAAGAAGCAGGCAGGAATTTTAAAGCGACCTGTCGACCGAGCCGCGTATCTTCGGCTAAATAGACCTCGCCCATTCCACCTTCGCCGAGTTTTTCAAGAACCTTGTAATGAGAAATGGTTTCCGATATCACCCGCTTTTACCTCAAGGTGAATCTAATGACCCAAGTGACCTTTGTCAATTTTCTGAATCAAAGCATGGTTTAATAGCGAGGCGATACCGCACATCTATTCAGTCCATCTGGTGAGAACCGAATGAAACTCGAATCACCCTTGAATGGTGACCGGTTCTTCGGGTTGCTGCGTTTTTGCCCATTTTAATGAACGTAAGAGAAGAATGAATGAGGTCAGTAACCAGAGCGCGACAAACGGACCCCAATCTATTGAACGGGCGCTGGCTGGTGGGGTAGGGAAGTACCAGATATTGAATACCAGGAGCAGACTGCCGAAAACAATCCCCAGCCCACCCATCACTTTGCCGAACTTGGGATGGTTTAACATGGCAATGCCGAAAAGGATGACGGCGACGGAAATCAGCACATCCCAGGCGATGTCAATTCCGAGATGCACGGTGTTCAATCCTTGTTCGATCTTTCGATAGGTGTCGGCTGCTGCCGCATCGCCGGCTTGTTCGATTGCCGTCTTCATCATTGCAAAGATGGCTTGTTGGGTCGTCAGCATAATGAGCACCGTGAAGCCTGCGCCAACCCCGAAGATGGCAGCTATCTGAATCAACGGATTGCGCCGCCTAAGCGCGAGGCTGTGATAAAGCCCGATTGCGCCAACGGACAATAACGGACCAAAGGCAAACGCCGCCGCATAACTGAGCGTATCCGGCAGCGGGATAAATGCTGCCGCCAGATACATGGCGACGCTCAGAATACCGCAGATTCCACCTACACGAATCCAGGACAGATTTAAATAAAAGTTTGGAGACATTGGTTCCCTCAATCAGAAATCGTTTACTGCTTATGTATTTGTACTCAGTCAACCCGCCGGTTCCGAACTTCCGAATCGCAGTTTTGGCTATTCGAGTGTTTGACAATTTATATGTCAGGATGGTTTTGAGAGCAAGGCGATAGGTATGCTTCAAGTCATTGACCAGACTTCCACTCACGGCGCAGTAATCCGAGCATCATTGAATCCTGCACTTCACCGCCGACCAGCCAGCGTTCACGCAACAAGCCTTCTTTTATGAAGCCCAACCGTTCAAGCAGGCGAAGCGATTTATGGTTGCGCGGGTCAACGTCGGCTTCGATGCGATGAAGGTCAAGTGAATTGAAAGCGAAATCCACAAGCGCCGTGAGCGCCTCCTGCATGATGCCCTTTCCCCATTGCTCACGCGCCAGGGCGTAACCGATTTCAGCGCGACGATTTTTGCTGTCGAGATGAAATAGCGTGCAGGTGCCAATGACCTGATGGGTACTGGTTAGCGCCACGCCCCATTGGAAAAGCGTCTTTTGTTGAAAGCCTGCGCCTATGTCTTGCAACAGGGCTTCGGCATCAGCCAGTTCGCGCATTGGTGGTGAACTCCAATAGCGCATCACCTCTGCCTGCGAAAAGATGGTAAACAACGCCGGAATATCGCGTTCATCAAGCGCCCGCAAGGTTAAGCGGTTTGCGGTAATCGTTGGTAAAAACTGGGCATCAATCATGGCGCGATTGTACCAGAAAGCCAAATCGCTTGAACCTCTCCGGGTAATCCTCGCAAAATTTCTGGGGGATTTGACGCAGGCGCGTGGGGATTTTTGGTTACAAATCAACTTTCTTAATCCCTTTTCGCGCTAGCGACGACGATTTTGAATGGCACCCTAATTGCGTTTTTAATCATAAGTTTCATTGCAACTTACCAGTGTATCCAATTTATGACGGATCGATTTTGACTAACTTGAAAGCCGTTGAGGTGATTGAAACAAGCGTGTCGTTCGGCAAATAAGTTGTTCAATTTCGATTCCTCTGATCGAAGCTATTCGATCAGGACGCCGCGCTCAGGCGACGTCAGGAGGTGCAACATGAATCGCCTGAAAATTTCATTCATGACTTTGTTCATTCCCCTCCTGTTTATTGGTAGCGGGGAACCCCTTCAACATTCAAAGGCTTCGCCGATTGCCGCAGAAAACCAGCTTATCAACGTATCGTGGGGGTCATACGTGGTTGTCGCTTTTGAGGTGTTTGGTACAAGGTATTACCACTTTAGAGATTTTGATACCTCGAATCTGAATTCGCCGGATGCGCAAGCCTATCTGAAAAACGTCATACGTTATGACCGACGTGTCCTCAGAGACCGAAATGTTTCTAACGCTGATATCGTGATTTTGCAAACCTGGGGATTTGCTTCCAGCAGTGAAGCCGCGAATCTCGCCTGCAATCTGGAACGTCAAGGTTTGCAGGCGTGGTCTACCAGTGCCTGTTATTCAATGCCTGCGCAACCCTCGAATCCCTATGCGCCTGCGCAACCGACGCAACCGCCCAGCCAACCTTCGGAACCTTATCAACCTTCGGAACCACCGAGATACCCATCTGAACCGGCAACCCTCGCCGGTCGGATTATCAAATCGTCGCAATCACCGAACATCAATGAGACGGTGCGCTATCAGGTTGAAGCCAGCGATACCAGCGACCCGAATGCGCCGCTCAGTTACAACTGGTTTATCGACGGACAACCGGTGGTTCAGGCAGACGGCTATTCAGTCTATGATGCGCCGACGTTGGATTGGGCTTTTAACACCAGAGGTTCGCATTCAATCGCCGTGACTGTGACCAATCGCTATAGCGGATTAAGCGCTCAACTAAACGACAGTGTCAGGGTTGCAGAATCCAGTCTGCCGATGGATGGCGAAAGAACCACTCCGCCGGGTTTGATTGACCAGGAACCGGATTTGACCCCGGTGGTCATAACCGTCGCCGGAGTAGTGGTTGCGCTCATTGCGGTAAGCATCATCATCGCTCTGCTAAAAGCCTTGTTCTTTCGGGTCGCAAAATAGCTTATTGCAATTGACCTGCCGATACGGGCGATTTTGAAAGAGGGTCGCAGCAATACAAATGGCATACGATAGGGCATTGCGCTTCATCTGGAATGGGTGATTCACCTCAAGATTGGTGAACCTATTTTTGCAACAGTTGCCGATAATCGATGCCAAAATGTTCATGCAACATGCGCGCATATTCATCTTCATTCTCTAAGGTTCGCTCTTGTCGCTCGCCGGTCAGTGAAGTTTGAATCAAGCGCATTTCGCTCAGCGTCACACGACCATCGGGAGTTGCCAGCGTGCAGATTCTCCCCTGCGTAAAATGCGAATCCGGCGAGGTCTGATGATAGTGACACATCGCCGCGTAATCACCGAAATGATGAGGCTGCAAACTGAAACGATGTTGCGGTTTCCATTCTTCATCTTCGATTCGTTGCCTGAGAATGAAGTGGGTGTCATCTGGAAGGATACGATAGGCGCGACGCCCCTGCACCTGTTCGCCTGATTCATCAAACAATAACGGCTCACGAAATGAATCGCCAAAGCCGACATCAACCAGCCAACGTTGCTCTAAAGTAACCAGCAGCGTCATATGGTCAAATTCCGGTCCGAAACCGCCCTGTTGATTGGCAACTCCGGCTGAGAGCATTGCCACCTCGAAGCCGAGCGCCCGCAACAAAGCGGCAAACAGCCCGTTGGCTTCATAGCAGAAGCCGCCGCGCCGACCTTCGACGATTTTGGCGAATAACGCTGCATCTTCAAGCACAATCGGCTGCCCTGTGTGAATGCTCAGATTTTCAAAGGGCACCGTGAGCAGATGCGCCACCTGCAAGTCGCGTAAGGTTTCGGCAGTCGGAACCAGCGAACCTTTATAGTTGATGCGTTCAAGATAAGCTTTCACGTTCATGCAATTTTCTCCTTAATGTTTTGCAAAGCCGCGCCTCTTTTCATTGAGTTGGTCGAGTGCTGGCTTGAGGCGTCAGACGGATATTCATAATCATTTTGCTGGTTGTCGCTTTCCCGGTTTTTTTAAATTGTCCTGGTGATGACTTCCTGTGTATCGGTGTCGAGAATGATGATTCCTTCATCGCTGTCGTTCAGTTGGGCGAGCAACCTGCCTTGATTATTCCAGGCGGCGCTGGTTCCTGCGCATTCAAAGTTATCGCAATGCCCGACCGAGTTTGCCATCATTACGGTCATCGAATATTTCGCGGCAATGTCAGGCAAACTTGTTAAAGCTTTTTCAACACCCTCAGCAGTTTTCGCTACACTGGCAAGATAAATTTCCGCGCCGTTTTTATAGGCATTCTCAGCGTGTTCCGGCACCGAAATTTCATAACAGATGGCAAAGGCGATATTGCTTTGGTTGCCGATTAAATCCATTGAGTTTTGTCCGCTGACAAAAAACGGTTCTTCATCGACATGCAGGTATTTTTTTGAATAGGTTTGTCCTGGCTGGTGGGGTTGAAAGACGACCAGACTGATGCAGATGCCGTTATGATTTTTTGTCGGCACCCCGATGGCAATGGTGAGGTGTTGGGTGTTGCTGAGGTTTTGGAAATCATCGAAGCGCGGGTCATCAGGGAGCGTTGCCAGGGCTTTGGCAAGCGTCGGTTCGTATCCGGTTATTGAGAGTTCAGGGAAAATAATCACCTCCGCGCCATTTGAAAGGGCGAGATCGATGAATTTTTTGTGGTGTTCGATATTGGTTTGAATGTCACCTTTTACGGGTCTCATCTGTGCCGCACAAATTTTCATTTTTGTTTTCCTTTTACATTGAAACGAAGGTTTGAGCAATCGAAAGCATAAACGCTGATGACCAGGGTAATGAATCTCGCTTAGGCGGCTGAGGCGTATGCCAGCCGCTCAGTTGTATTGAGCGGCTAGCTTTCTGCGAGCTTTTTCAAAGCCGCATTCATCTGCATGAAGCCTTCTCTGGTCTGGGTATCTAAACTTTTCCATAGCAGCGGAACCAACAATCCATTGAAGCGCTCTGCATGGGTGAAAAAAACTCTATTTTCATCAATCGGTTCGATGACGAAGCGATGTTCGCCGTCAAATAATCCGGGAATCAGCAATCGTCCCAACCATCGCAACTCCCGGTCAGGCTCAGCTTTGAGCACCGTCGGTTTGAAGGTCATGGCGCGTGAATTCGGCGGGTGAATCCGCACGTTCAGTCTGCCTCCTGCTTTCGCCTCTCCTGAGATATTTTTGATGAAGGGGTTCCATTGCGGATAGCGGTCAAAATCTAAAAGTATTTGCCAGACCCGCTGAGCGGGCGCGTTGATTTCAATCTGTGTAACAATCTCTCGCATGATTACACAATACCCCTGCCGCAAGTGAATCGTCTAACGCCGAGTCGATTGCTCAGACTCCACTGAACGAAAAGCAAGAGGCAAATTGAGGTCGCAGCCGAACAATTGATTATGCCGCTCTGCAAAGGTTTACCGGCTCACTTGATTTTCTTCGCTCTGCCGGTTTCTCTGCCTTCCAACTGAATCACCGGAAAGGCGACTTGTCCGGTATCGTCTTTGACGAAGCTATAGGTCAGGCGACGATTTTCATTGATAAAAAATTGCTCGGGCTTTCCGGCAGCAAGTTTCGTTTATCGAGGTTTGCGCCTTGTTGCATCAGCAACTTGTCGCCTTCGCGAGTAATCGTGAGGACCCCCGATGGATGTTTGATATTGCCCGATATAGGTATCAAGGATTTTGGGGGCTATCCTGGCGCCGGTGCGCTCTGGAATCAACCCCGGTATGTAAAGCGCCGCGATGCCAAGGGAAATTAAATTGGGGTTGGCGTTATCGGCGTTGGTCAAGACGACGACGGATAATTTATCGTCGATGAAGCGCGAGAACTGGGCGCGAAAACCCGGAAGCGAGCCGCCGTGATGCACCCGTTTGTGACCTGCCACGCTGCTCAGTTCCCAGCCGAAGCCGTAAGGGTGAGTTGCGCCGCTGTTCAATTTGGCAGGCATCCACGCCTGACTGAGAATCGATTGCTTGAGAATGCTGTCGGTGTGGAGCGCCGCATCCCACTTTGCCAGATCAAGTACGCTTGAGAGAAACGCCCCGCTTGGTCGCAAGGCGAAGTAGATAGTGGCATTTTCGAGTTTGCCATTTTTCCAGAAATAGCCACCGGCGCGATTTTGAACGATCCCGGACATGGTGGTGGTGCGTGTGGCATTCATTTCAAGCGGCATAAACAAACGTTCGCCCAGGTAATCGCCCCAGGGCTTGCCGGTTACTTTGTGAATGATTTCAGCCAGGGAAAAGTAACCGACGTTGCAATACTCCCACTTCTCGCCCGGCGCAAAACGCAGCGGCAACGGGTAGGCGGTTTTGATGACCTCGGCGTCCGTCTGAATTTTGAGCGGGTCAAAGCCGGGAGCCTCACGGACGATTCCAGAGGTGTGAGTCAGCAGGTGGCGAACGGTAATCTCTTTCCAGGTGTCGGGGGTTCCTTCAAGAAACTTACTGATTTTGTCATCCAGGCTCAATTTGCCTTCCTGAGCCAGAAGCAGAATGCCGGCGGCGATAAATTGTTTGCTGACCGAGCCGATTTTGAAGACGGTTTCCGGTCTTACGGGAACATTGAGTTCGACATTCGCCAAGCCGTAGCCTTCGGCTTTGATCACCTTTCCGTCTTTGATGACGGCGATGGCGATGCCTGGGATACGCTGCTTCTGCATCTCGGCTTTGACATAATCATCTACTTTGTCCGCCTGTGCGGCGACGGTTGCGACAAACAGCAGAATGAGCGCGAAAAAAGGAGTCAGTCTCCTGTACATAGTTATTCCTTTCTATCTTCTGAGTGTAAGTTTGATGATTTCCCTTCTTCTCCCTGGGTGATACGGTCAGCCTCACAACTTGTTCCGTCATGCGAGAATCGTGTCCTTAGGAAAGGGCACACGACAACGGCGGCGATTAGCCTATCATTACCGTCAAGAAACGAAAAGTTGAGTTCCTATCGCGCGCTTTGCCGGGCGCGCTTGTTAAACGCGGCTCGATAGCCATTGCCTTTATCGAACCAGGAATCTCAAAGCACGTTTCAATAAATTTTCGCCGCGCGGCTAACCTCTCTTATTAATCAACTCGATTATTCTGCGCGCCGCTTTTTCTGCTTCTTCAGAAAGTGGCCAGCAGGGTTTTGATGGCGGTCCGCCGTGTGACCAATCTATACCGAATTCATTGCCGCATTCACTGCATTTATACCAATCATTTTCCATCCCTTCGTAAGTTCTGATGGCTCGCCCAACGCATTTCATACAGGGCACGATAGCTGCATTTATTCCGCCTGCCATAAGCTTCTCCTGTGTAAAGAAACCCCAACGCGAGAGCGCCTGACGCTCAGTGTCAAGGTCAATGCCATTGCGTGTCAACGAGCCTGCGCGTGATACTTCGGAACCCACGTGAAATTTGCTTCGCGCCTGGTTAGGCGCGGCGCATGGGGTACACGGTCGCATTAATGAGAGCGACTTCCGCCCCATCATAAGCTATTTCAAAGGCAACTGCATCCAGCGCATGAAGCGAAGACCAGAATTCAAAATGGAAATTGGCGTTCACCTGATTGGCAAGTAGCGCAAGTGCAGAACCATGCGTAACCAAAATAAGATCTCTGGCAGAGTAGGTAATAAGCAGCGCAAATAATGCTCGAATCAGCCGCGCTTGGGCGTCGGTATTGGATTCCTCACCCCAAATCGTTTCATTTGGCTTACGCCAGACCTCTTCTGCAACTTCTAAGAATCTATCTCTGGTTGCAAATCGGGGAGCAATGAGCCTGGGACCCAATCCCTTTTCTGTCACTAACGGCAGTTCAAGCGCCTTTGCCAACATCTGACCGGTTTCCTGGGTTAATGGCTCAGCACTTATTACCACGGCGACGGGAGCAACGATAATTCTGGCGAGCGTGCACGCGGCTTCTATCTCATCAGGCTGGACGCCCTCCTCAGCCGCGTGTCGAAAGGCAAGAAAAATGGCCATGATGTTATCCTCTGAACCAATATCCGACCACCAGCCCAAGCGCCGTGTATAGAACGCCAAAAGTGAATAGCAAGGTTGAAGCCGAGCGCAGCCATTTCCGTTTCCCTCTCATCTTTTCGTCAGTCTGAGATTGAAAACTTAAAGCGATTTTGCCGCTGTCTTCCAGTTGGCGAAGGTAAGCGCGCATTAGTCGTGTATATTCATTGAACCGCAGAAAGACAACAAATGCGAACCAATAGATTACCAGTGCGGCAATGATACCAACCCAGAATGGCACGATGCTTTTCTCGCCACGGATAGATACCCCGAACAGCGCGAAACTGATCCCTATAAAAAATGTGGTTACCGTCCATCGGGTCTTTGTATGGTCATGTTCCGCTTTCCATATGGTGAAATACAATTCACGATATAGCGCGGTGTCAGATGCGACGGTTTCCGAACCTGCGACGGCACTCGGTATAGAATTGGCTGGCGATGCAGTTATGGAGTCTGCAATAGGATCGCTAGCAACCATTCTTTTGGGTTTTGGTTTGGATCGGGTTTTCATACAACCACATCCGTATTCTGTTGAGCATTGCTCCCAAACCTAACTGCTTTATTCTATCGGCGCATCAGTCGGCTGCACGCGGTATCGGGTCGCCTGGCACACAGCCATTACCTGGTTTGCGCACATTTTGCTTCACTTGAGCACTGTGGGGAGAAATGCCAGTATCGCGTTGTTGAATAGCTCGGGCCTTTGAAGCGGCGCGAAATGGCTCACTCCGCGTAGATTGACAAATTCGGCGGTTGGAATGCTGCGGGCGAGATATTCGGCGTGTTCGCGCTTGATGAATTCATCCTGCTCGCTATGCACAATCGCCACCGATACGTTTATCTCTGCCAGGTCACGCATTGAATAATTCGGTTGCGTTCTTTGCATGAGAGTGACCGCCTCGCGCAAACTATCGAATTGATCCGGTGTGGTCGAGAGCCGTGCGTAATCTTGCTTATGCCGGTTGAGGCAACGTTCGATAATCGGGGTACATACAAATTCCTTAATGCCGCTCGGATCCATATTGCAGCCAAAGAAAAACACGCCTGCAACTTGGGTCGGGGCTTGCGACGCCAGAACCAGGGCTGTGCAGGCACCATCGCTCCAGCCAACCAGGCTGGACTTTGCAAGCTGCAATCCCCTCATCACAGTTGAAACGTCAGATGCCATCAGTTCATAGCGGTAAGGGCGCGCGTCACGTGTGCTGCGACCGTGACCTCGGCTGTCAATCAATACGACCCGGTAGCCGGCACTGACCAGCGCAGAAACTTGATACCCCCAATTGTCACTATTGCCAAGTCCACCGTGCAAGAGAATCACCGGCGCGCCGGAGCCGTAACTGGCGTACCAGATGCGCGCCCCTTCATTTTCGACGTAACCTTGTTCATCCGGGATGGGTAAAGGCGCGGCACCCTCCGCTTCAAATCTGCTGAGGTCATCATCATACATTTCCAATTTGCTCTCCTTCAATCACTGAGCCGATCAAACCATGCTTGTAAACAGCAGTCTAACGCTTTGCCTCAGCGGGCGCGCGAACCGACTCGCGATTCATCTAAGGTTTCCTTCGCGCACTCTGAAGCATGCCGTTGGTAAGCGCGGTTGATAGCTTACCGATTCTTTACCCCTTCTGCTAAGAATAACGGAATGGTAGCTATGGTGTAGAAATCATCAAAGCCCAGGTATTCCCTCTCTAATCCGGCGATTGCTTCTAAGAGTCGCTGCATAACTGCTGATTCAGGGGCTAATTCATACTTCTCACCCATACCCAGGAACGCCTTCTTGCTGCGCTCAGTAAAGGATTGAGGGCTTTCTCGATTGACGTGAGTAATCAAATAACCGTCCGTAGCCTGCACACGATAACCGTTTTCAGTCAAAAGCAGCGGCAATCTCAGTCCCAGGGCAATGTCTCGTGGCAAGTAATGCGCCCTCACCTCAGACCAGAATCCCGCCTGTGCTTCTTGGAATTCTCTATGATGGCGTGGCAATGATATACACTGGCGGAGATTATCCGGCTCGACACAAACCACTACGCCTTCTCGTCTGGTTACTCGCCATAGTTCAGCAATTGCCAGTTCCGGTTGTTCAATGTGCTGTAGCGTCAAGACGGTTATTGCCGCATCTATGCATTCATTTTTAAGCGGCAGGCTACAAAGATCACTTGCCAGTAGATGCAGTCGCGCCAGGTATGCGTAATCTTTAGCCTGTTGAGATGCGATTTGTAATCTCGCATCATCAATATCAACACCTAAGAAATTTGTGCGCTCACTGAAAAAGGGAACCATCCGCTGAAAGAAAGTGCCAACCCCGCAGCCCGCATCCAGTAATAATTGCATTTGATGCTGTTGCAAGCGGCTCCAAAGAAACTGGGAAAAGTGATCATCCCACCACAGTTGGCGAGTATCTTGTAATTGCTGAGCGGAAAGTCTGTCAACATCACGCGTCATTTCTTTCAACTCGCGAATAGGTTTATAAGCTTGCCAGGCAGTCGCGCTCATTCCGAGCGCCTAACACTCCGGGTGAGCGGGCGACGGCTCACCGTTAAGAACTTCGCTGCCGTGCTCCGTTCCGCCTGCTTGTCAGGCGCGACGCTTTCAACCCGCGCCTCGCCTTAATCAAAGATAAGTATCCATGTTCCTTTTTCTGGTATGTGGGCATTTGCCCTCGCCAGCCCTTCCAGAAATCGGCTCCGGCTCATATCCAAGCCCATGCTCGTTGCCCTTCCCATGTTCCGCTGCCTGAGCGTTAAATGCCGCGTGTCAACGATGAAGCAGATCGCAAATCTGTCCCTATAGACAACCGCCCGCAAACCGGGAATCGGACTTCTCGAAGCTTTCAATCTTTTGATTCTTGCGCTTTTCACCTCCTGCAAAGGGGGCATCTCAAATTCCGAATAGCTCCATTTTGGCGTTGGCTGTTGCGGGTAGCGCTGTAGTGTGGTGCCAAGTTTTAGCCCGACTTTCTCTCCTACGAATATGAGACACTCGTATTCCCGTTCGTGTAATTGCAGGGCGTTAGGGAACTGATGGTTCTGCGATTCCGGGTGCTCGAAAGGGAGCAATCTAACCGGGGTAAATATTCGCGCCCCTTCCTCTATTCTTCCGATGAAGATTCCGAAAGTAATGAAGGGCTTTGCGTCAGTTTTTGAGGATTGTCCTTCGGCTCGCGGAATCGGGATGATGTAGACCATTAGCAGGACGAGCACACGCTTATATCTCAACATGGGGCACCTCCGTACTACCTATAAAACCGAATGATTTACTACCTGTAACTACATCCATATAAGACTACTCTGCCAAGTTAAAAAATGTTGATTAGTATTTTCGTTGGTCCCTGCCTGCCGCAAGCGCCCAACGTTGGGCATCACGATTTTCATATATTACCTCCTGTAGCCTGTTAGCCGCCCAACGCCTGCGTTCAGCGGCGAGGAAGGGAGGCGAGTGATACGGCGGCTGCGGTCGAACGTCGTGTTAGGCTCATTCGTTGGTCTCTGGTGTACTGAACAGCCAATCGAGATATTGTTGACGATCTTCGCTCTGTACTCTTCGTCGGCTCTCTTCGTCGAGTTCTATCAAATTCGGATGCTTCATTGCATTTGGATATTCTGCCCATGCCAACACCTCTCGATAGTCAATTCTTGCGATTCTTGCATACTCACTCAAACTATCGAGATCGCCTTCACGCAATTTCAATACAGCGAGTTGAACCCGCGCTTGACCTAGCGTATCAGGGTCTCTCTGATTGAAACCCCTGATGCTAAACGCGGGTGCCCGCTTGTGCCGTGAGAACATCTCATGAACTTTCTCTTCTACAAGCTCTTTTGTTGGCGTGAGGTCTTGATTCATTATCGTTGCTCTGGCAAACGGCGTGTAACTGGCTCCGGGAGCCGCTTTCGCGTTCACCGTCTGCTGTCCCGCTGGTTGAGCGTCCTATCATTTCGACGCAGCTTAAAGGCAGGATTACCGTTGACGCCGATATTGAAAAATACTCGTTCCCACACCCTGTCCAGCAGTTTAAGATTTCCTGACCTGGTGCTGTCACCTAAATCAATCACCTGCGTCCGGCTAATTCATCCGCGGGTTCGTTAGTCGTGGCATTCGTTCACTCATTGATTAGCTTCAATACCGAGTCGCTCAAGGTGTTCGAGGTGGTCCTTCATGGCTTTGAGCGTTTCAGGGGAGTGTCCCTGCCAATCCTTGATCTCGCCCGTAACCCGTAGAGGCTCACTGGAGCGGAATGCCTTTGTCGGATTACCGCGAAACCTTTTATCCGTCAGATCGGGGTCATCTTCAATGGGTCCGGTCGGCTCCACGATGTAAATTCTCCCATGACCTTCACCGACGGCTAGCTCCGCTCCCCAGATGGCTGCATCCAAAGTGCGGGTCAGATAGACGTAGGATGCCTTTGTCCTTTTGCCATAGTTAGAGCTATAGCCAGGCTCAATCAGGTCGCCCGGCTTCAGGTCAGCCCGCGTGCCGTGGTAAAGAGACCACTCCGTGACCTCGCCCATGACCCGCAACGGCTCGCGGGAATAAAAAGACATCGCTGGATGCCCCGGAGACTGCCGGTCTGTCAGGTCTGCAACCTCTCCAATCTGGCCGATAGGCTCCACGATGTAGACTCGGCCAGAGCCTTCGCCGACAGCGAGTTCCGCCTCCCAAATGGCTTCGTCCAGAATGGGAGTCAGGCAGACATAGCTTGCCATCCTGTCCCGCTCACCAGCGTCCGGAGGATTGCCGGAATCAATCAGGTCTCCTGGCTTCAACTCCGCCCGTGTGCCATGGTAGAACCGCTTATTCCCAAGACCATCGGTAGTGCCAAGAATGCTTTTGTTCATGCCTGTATTCTCCTAATCTTTGATGAGTGCTAATGCCGAATATCCGCCGGCGCGTTGATACGAAGTATGGTTGCCAGAGCCAATTATTTAAACCCCACATCTTGCGTTCCGCTGCAATGTGTAATTAGGCTCCCCTTTGACTCTCAGTTGCTTGGCTCAAAAAACAGAGCATTGGTCAAATACTCACTGAATAATGCGTAACTCTGAACGCTAACGGAATATCAACTAACTTAGTTTCCAATGTACTAGCCGCCTCTCGGAAAACATGGCGCTTATCAAATTTTGGTTAAGTCCCCAGACTCATTCTAATCTCTATCTGCTTTCGTGCGCTTTTTCGGTTCCTCGGATTAATGGTGACAAGAATATGGGTTGTATTCCATTAAGGGATTTTAAGATAGCCTCTTCCTTGTAAGCGATTCGCTCATTGCCACCCCAATATGTGGTTTCGTTTGATTTAGCCGGAATACACTTACAGTCGCGCTCCTTCTGAGTAAAGCCACAGCAGACCAGTATTAGAATTAAAGCCGATAATCGCAACCATGCCTCCACTGATTTTGCCCCTAACGCGCAGGAGATTGAGACGAGCTTATTATAGTGTTATGAAAGGCGGTGATGCGCCATGTTCTGCTCTGCTTCACCAACACTCGAATGCTCAACTCCTTGTGCGGCGGCATTTTCTCCCCTTCAGCATTTATCACCCCGCTCATTTCGTTGGTCACCTGGGCAACAGCCACATCCGGCTTGATGAATCTTATAGAGACATCCAGCGGCTTGAGCGTTGCGGCTGTCGCTCTGGTTGCGAAGAGGGCTGACAGACCTTTTTCGATTTCGGCTGCGCCTTTCATCCGCTCCCCTCGTACAGTGACCAATTCGGCATCCGGGGTATAAAACTGCACGAAGGCTTTAGCATCGTGCTTATTGAAGGCTTCGGTTGTGCCCGCGATGACTTTCTTAATGGCTTCTTCATCCTCGCGGCTAATGCGGCTCTGGGCATTTCCTGGTACGGCGTAACAAATAAGCAAGCCGACGATTGAAACTGGAAGAAGTTTTATTATTGGAGTTCGTGTCATCTATCATTCCCCCATAAATGCTGAAACCCGTCACACTCTTGCGGCATAACGATGGAGTTGACCGGGTGTCTGACGAATACTGGAATCCAGGCGAATCGTTGTTCGCGCGCCCCGGTCCAACGACGGGTTAGATCGCGTCTCTAGTAAGAACTCTTTACTTCGGGCGCTTAAAATATAACCCTTGCCGTTCTCTATCGTCAGAGGCAAAGCGTTTCCCGACGGGCGATTCTCCCACCATTTCCCATCCCTGGACTCCCAGTCGGGCAATCGCAACCGCCAGCGCCTTCTGTCAGGCTTTTTCATAGACCTCGTTCGGCTGAACTCCTGTGATTTCGCCCTGTGCCTTGATCGTCTCTTCGCGATAGCCGGTCTCTTCAAAGTAACCAATTTTGACAAATCCGACAGCCGGCTTTTTGTTGGCATCGTCCATACCCACAGAATCAACGATGGCACAGTATTCCCATTTCAGTCGGTTAGCATTGTTTCCAACTGGAGTTTACTGCGCCTGGGCTGATTGGCATTGTAGGAATCCGCCTAGACTCAACGACGCTATCGTTGTTGCAATAATGAGCAGAAGGAATATCCAAAGATTCTTATTCATGTCGATCTCCTATCAATTCAGCATTATCTTTCATTGTGGCTGACGCCGCAGCGAGCTAACGCTGGTGTTCAGCGGCAATGCCATTAAGTTAAGGAGAATTACTTACCGGGAGCGCGGACGTCCACGTCCACTGGTGGGAGAATGCGGACGTGGACGTCCGCGCTCCCAGTCTTAACTTAATGGCATTGGTGTTCAGCGAGCGCGCAAAGTCTCGAATGTATGAGAAAGCTGGGGTCGCGCTCTGGTCAAATGAATGGTTAGGCGCTGTTGAGATTTTCACAAAGCATTCTTCACTTCTCCCTTTTCTTCCTATTGAAGCTGATTCCGAGAGTGAGGAAAACCACCCCCAGAGCTATATACACGGCGCGGTTCTCGGCACTGATCATCGCAGCCACGAAGAACAAGATCGCCGCAACAAACCACAGGAGTCCGATTCTTGATTTTGTCATAATACCTCAATCTGTCACGGTCACGCGCAAGCGCCAACGCTCGACATCACCGGGGCGCCGAAGGCACAACGAGTAACCATAAGCATTGCGCGGCGGCGGCTCCCGCGCAGGTCGTTGTTATGCCCGCTCTGATTTTGATCATAAACTTCTGCTTTAAGATTCCTCCTCTAGAGCCGGCGTTATTCTGCTCTCCATTAATGGGGATTCTGTCTGGTGCTCTTCCATGCGGATTGCTGTCACCACCAAAATGATAAGAGTAAGTGCAGAAGTCTGCAATCGCCAAACCTCGTGACCTACAGACCATAGTCCGCCATTATTGCCCAGCATCATCAGGTAGGCACCACCTATAGCAAGGGAATTGCCAAGCAAGAGAAATTTTCTGCGAGAGAATAGACCAATCAGGAAAAGGATGAGTCCACTAGGCCAATAGACAAGCCATCCGGTTAGCGCACGGTTGGCCAACCCCGCTGAATAAGATTGCGCCTCGGGATCTTTTGCCCGTAGAAGTTCCACTACAAGATCAAAGACTTGAACTAAAGATAAAACTATTGCGATCACGATCAAGACTCGAAGTGCTTTTTGCATCACATACCTCTCTGTTATGGGACTAACGCCGCATTCACCATGCCGCCGCCGGGAAGTGTGCCAACCATACGAAATGCGAGTCAGCGGCTACGCTGCAACAAGAGTTAGGCGTCTGGCTTGAGCCACATACTTACTGAGCTTTCCAGCATCAGCCTTCCGCCGGCGAACCTCTTCGAGGCTTGCTCGGTTGATTCATTTCGAGCAACAGCGCCTGCACACGCGGGTGATTCATTGATCCAGTGACGCGAAGTCTCACGCTGGCGATCCGTTTCGAGTTCCGCTGTGAAACTGGCTCTCGTAGCGGTTTTCAAGTCAAGGCGTTTTACACTGCCAAACGTCTCGATTCAGTTTAAGAATCGGTGGTTCCGCGTTCCAGTTAAGCATTTTGTTAGACCGTTTCAAACTTTACTCAGTTGGACAAGCACAGGTGTTATTGGTCGTACTCCTGTCTATAATACTGAAGGTTGTTGCTTGTGATAACCATTGAATTGACGCCGTGCCTCGCTTCGCGCAGGTGTCTATTTGGGCTAGCACTCTTCGATCAGCAGCATAATGTTGCAACGTGACTGTGCAGCCTCTGCTGATTATTGCGCCTATGCCGCTGAAGATCACGCCGTTACAATTGGTGAACAGATAGTCGCCGGTTGTTGAATTGACCAGCAGCACATTGCCGTTGCTATCATCCTGCAGGCAGAGGGTAAAAGATGAACCCTGGCTTACAGGCGCGCACTGCGAGAATTCAGAGGTGTTGCCTGCCGGGTCAATCGCTGTTGCGGTAATCACTTGACCTGCGTGAACGGCAGCCGGAAGAGTAACATTGAAACTCGCATTGCAATCGCCATCGGTGGTTACTGTTGCCGAACCAATAAAAGTTTGCCCTTCGCCAAAACCTGAAGAATCACAATTATCGTTGGCAAAAAACTCAAGGGTGAATGTAGTGCTGGCTGTGCTATTGAGCGTGCCTTGTATGGTGGTGGTGATCCCGTTAGAGGTGGCGGAAGTCAGCACAGGGAAATTTTGCAAGTTGTTTGCTCCGGTATCAACATCGCAAGCATCATTGGTTGTCACTCCAAATGGGGTTAGATCAATTCCCGGACCGTTGTTGGAGAAAATAGAGTTTTTCCGAATCGTGTTGCCGGTATTATTGACAAAGCCGGGATCATTTATCACTATCACCCCGACAACACCATTGAAGGCGATAATGTTTCCAGCCCCACTGACAACTCCGCCAACTGTATTATCTGAGCCTCGAGAAATGAAAATGCCACCTATAGAATTTCCTGCGGTAAAGGTGCAATTTGGCAACGGCGTGATTCCGTCAATTGCTGTGCCAATATAGTTACCTTGTATCAAATTCCCACGCGACCCGGTTTCAGTTATTTTAATGCCGCAGGAAATATTCCCCGATATGATATTGCGCGCTCCGATGATAGTTCCACCTATGGTTAGGTTTGGCGCATTTAAGATATGTATACCAGCTTCACTATTGGGTATGGCACTCGTGCCAGCAGCGTTCGTGCCAATCAAATTGCCTTGCACTAAATGTCCGCCAAAACCGCCTAGTTCAATACCATAACGACCATTTCCTGAAATGACATTGCCAGCTCCCGGTGCGGTTCCGCCTACTTGGTTGTTACGATTACCCCCAATAAGCACACCAGCTTCTCCAGTGTTGCTAAGACCTGTAGCGCCAGCCGCATTCGTGCCAATATAATTACCTTGTATAAGGTTGGCATCAGCACCATCGTTAAATATTTCGATGCCATTCCCTGCATTTCCGGATATCACGTTACGGGTCACTGAAGTCGTTCCGCCGACTACATTATTTGATACCCTAAAAATACTCACCCCTATGCCGTTAAACATTCTTGTAGTGCCATTGATATCGGTTCCAATATAATTGCCTTCAATGCGATTGTATCCGCTTGTTCCCAACCCGATAGCCGCCGTGTTGAAGCGATTGAGTACGAAACCGCGCATCACACTATTGCCTCCGGTGATAGAGAAGCCAGCCCGGTTCCGAGCGTTGGTTCCATTTATCTCGATAATCGGAGAACCCACAAATCCTGGCTGCGTGGTTCCATCAATGGTCACAGGATCAGTAATGATGGGCAAGTCTGTTGAAAGGGTTATAGTTTGTACGCCTGAATTGATGGCAAAGGCAATGACATCCGCACCGGGATTCAGGTTTGCTGTATTGATGGCTTCTCGCAGCGTGCAGTCGCCGCTGTCGCACACGCCATCATCATGGTCATCTGTTTTGTTGACTGTAAAAGTCATTGCAGCCGCAGTCTTTACGATAGCTGGGGCAATGCTGCCTGTTTGCAGGATGACAAGATCGCTGAGCGCATCGCCATTCAGCCGCATTGGAAGCGCAGCTACTGGTTCGCCTTCGACATCAAGCAAAGTGTCGGCACGCAGTGATGAGGATAATGAGAGCGCAGTCGCGCCAGAATTGCCGCTCGTCAGGATGTGCAGTTGGCGACTCGCTCGATCTAGCACCAGAAGGTCATCAGCCGAACCGCTTGAAATGTGCGCGCAAAGCAATCCGATAGCCCCTTTCCACTTGCCGATGGCTTGAATAGCTGTCAATTCAGCTTTTCTCTTCCGGCTCACGTTGCCTTGGTTATTTTGTGCCTGTGTGATGTCAAACAAGAACCCCGTTCCGTCAGATGAGAGCATCGCAATCTCTGCCTTCTGGTTTCCGATGAAATCGCCAGCCGCGATAGACTTGATCTTGAACGCAAATGAGTGGCGATCAATTGTAGCGTGCGCTACTTCTGCCTGTTGGTTTGCGTCAAGCGACAATCGCCGATCACGCCCATGCACAACTGCCAGTTCACTGCCTGCCGCAATTGCCAAATCCATTTCGTATTGCTCATCGAATTGACCCAGCGCCAGTCCAGTGATTTCGCTATCGAATGAAAAGATTTCAGGTTTAGCGTTCATCGCCCCTTCTGGACTTTCATAGACCATAACCTTCGAGTCAGTATCTGATGTTACCCCAATTACTATATCCGCCAATCCGTCTGGACGATTAATTTCTCCGCTCAAAAGCGCTGTCGCTGCTGCCGGAAGTTTTATGCGTCTAGCTGCCCCAAAACTCCCTTTGCCGTCTCCCGGCAGGAAAAAAAGCGAACGACTCCCACGCATTGCGGCTACAATATCCCAGTGACCGTCGGCATCGAAATCACCTGCCGCCAAAAAGTCCGGCACCTGGTCAAGCTCAAACAAACGAGCAGAGGGTAGGAAAGCTGCATTGTCGAACTGTCCCGTGGCTTTGCGCTGTTGTGCTTCGGAACTGTTCGGATAAATCGAATCTATATTGCCTGGATATAGGGACAAGATGCCGCCTTTAGATTGAGCATACCCTACGATCAAATCCGGCACACCATCTTCATTGAAGTCAGCCGAGTTGAGCGCGCAGGGCTGAGAGGTGCCTTGTTTGAGGAGTTGTTGCAGGTTGGTTGCTTGGCTGTAATCTGCTGACAATTCAACGCCATCGTAAAGATTGATTGTCGGATTACCGTGATTGGTTGCGTGGACAGTAATCCGACCGGGTGTTGTGGTGTTTGCGATATCCTGTTGTGAGAACACTGTTTTATCCAACCAAATGTTGATACAAAGGGGTAAGCAGCTTATCCCTGATAGCAAAACCAGTGTGAAAAAGTATTTTCTCATTTATCTCCTCTTTTTAGTTGCTTGAAACTTAAGGAAACCGATTTTATATTACGGAGTGTTTGCCTGCCTACTATGAGAATAAGCCGCTAAGTTGTTGAATTTCCTGAAACCCCGTATTCTCATTGATCGTGGCGAAGCCACGCTTCATGAGTGGCTGCTCTGGAAATTAGTGCTAAACCGGAATGCAGAAGCTTAGTACACGACACATTAAGAATAAGCCCTGTTTATCGGCATTTTTTCAACATCAAGTGTGCCAATGTCTTGATTTCTGGTTTAGCCTCTTGATTCAAATACAGCACACTAATTTTTGTCCGCCGGGGTGAAGCTTTGCTTCTAATCAGGTGAACCACGCTTCGGCGGCTTTGGTGCAACGGGTTGTTTGGCGGCGATACCCGTTCAAGCTCATTTCCCTATTTCTGTGAGTGGCATCGTGAGCAACTTACAGCGTTGCTCTTACCAACTGACTTCTATCATTGCCTTATCTTTGTCGTAATCGATAGAGCGAAACTTTACTGAGTTCGGCTTTACGATGACTCGCGATCCTTCTTCCTGCTTATCACTCTCACGTTTCCTATTGCGGTAATAAGTTTTGCTGAACGCCTCTGTCTCGTTCGTTTTCCAGATATATTTGCCCGCCCGTGTGACCAGCAGACCTTGGAAAGCTGTTTCCACAGTGGCTTCATGGGGTCGAACAAGATAGTGCCAGGGATAACCTACGTCTTTTATCCAAACGAACAATTCTCCGCTGGGGGCACGGAAGACTCCGTAATCATTAGATGTCCGCCCTTTGTAAGTAACCTTGGCGGCTTCAACCTTCGTCCAGCGGTCATGCTCAATCGGCCTATAGTCAGGCGGGATTTCGACAAGGCTGTCCGGCACTTCCAAAGAGATATTGTTTAACCTTTGGATGAAGCTACGTGGCGGGTTGATAATCCGAGCAACGATGATCAGGTTTTTAAGATCACGCGCGGCATAGAGGTAGATCTGCTCCGGCTTACCTTTTCGCCTGGCTTTGATCTTGATGCATCTATGTCCATCTATTTCTACCGCCCCCAAAACTTCAAATGCGATACCTGGCTCTTGCGCGAGAGTTTTGGGGTTAAACGGCCAAGAGCCACCAGCGGACTCACCTCTTGCAGGTTCTAAATCATCGTAAGCTTTTGCCTCAGGGAATAGACGTGCGGCTGGACGATTAGCCTCACCGACAAATATCCAGAATTGACTCTCCTGCCGATACCTGTTGCCTTTGCGCGCCAGGCGCATTGCCCCCCCTCCTCCGCTGACCGTTTCGCTGCGGAAGAAGACTAAGTCAGCAACAAAGTCAGGCTGGTTGGCAACCATGGAGCGGGAATCTAATGAGCGCTCCTCGTCTATTAAAGGCATTAAGACTTCTTCATTCTTCTGAAGCAGCGGTGTGGCTCGTGCGGTTTGTCCGCGCGTCCATGTAAAAGACAACCAGATTACAAAAGAGATAAGTAATGTACAGGGGATTTTTTGAAACATAAACTCTTACTTGGCTCCCTTAAAAGCTTAGACCATTGGCAAACACTATCTCTTAAAGACTCGCAAGACGCCGAACGCCCGCGTTGACCGCGCCGTCGCAGGGAAGTGGTGAATCCATATGAAATTCAAGTCGCCGGCTACGGTGCAACAGCAAGTTAGGCTCTCTTCGTTGCCAAAATTGATTCAATACTTTCCTTGAGCACGGAATCGTTTGGTATTCTTTTTCTCAGGCTCTTTTCGGATATTCAACCAGTATTCTTCGAGAGCGTCCTCGTCAATTTCGACATCGGTGTTATATAACGCATTGCCGCCATCCTTTCGGCAACCGGTAATCCAATATTCTTCTTTGGTTTTCAGATCGTAGTAGTTCGATTTAAACTCAGGTTGATGGCCGCACTCAAAATGAAGCCTGCCCTACTCTTGTTTAGTTTTCGCGTTTGTACTCATCAAGAGATTTGCCTCCTTCCTTTATTCTCATGTTTTTTCATAATCTTGCCCGCTGGTTGTAGATGGGTATTGTTTGTCATTTTATTCTTCGATTCGTGCATAGTTTATTGGGCGCTATCGACTGGCACGTCTAACAGCGGCATTCAGCGGGCCGCCGCCGGGATATTGGAAGTAATCAATGCCCCTGTTGCGGCGGCTCCGCTGCAATTGGAGTTAGGCGTTTTGGCAGTTATGTATAAGCTTTCAGCCGGCTACTTATCCCGGGCTGCGGCGGTTTCCCTTTTGATGATGGTGCCACCCTTCATCACGAAGCTGACTTGATCCATGACCTTGATGTCCCGTAAAGGGTCGCCATTGACAGCGATGATGTCTGCGAACATCCCAGTCTCAATCGTGCCGATCTGATCTGACAATCCAAGCAGTTCCGCGCCGTTGATGGTCGCCGTTCGCAAGGCTTCAAACGGAGTCATCCCACCTCGCACCAGCGCGCTGAATTCTCTGCTCGCAAAATCAGGATCGTCGTCATCGCCGAAGGCGATCTTGAGATGATATTTGAGCGCCAAGGCAAAAGCAGGCTGCTGATATTTCAAGATCGCTTTGCCCTTTTCGAGCATGGTCGGGTCTTGCCCGTTAGCCAGCCCCATCTCTACGCTCATTTGGAAGGTGTTCAGCGTTGGCACGAGCCAAATGCCTTTCTTGGCCAGCAACGCCGCGCCTTCTTCATCAAGGATTGTCCCGTGCTCAATGGAATCTACTCCGGCCCGGGCGGCGGCTTTAATCCCTTCCGCGCCTTCGGCGTGGGCCATCACACGTCTATGCGCGCGATGCGCAAACTCGACCGCTTTGGTCATTTGCTCTTCACTCAACTCCTGCACATTGAAATCGCTGAACGGATCCATCACCCCGCCCGTGGCGATCAACTTGATCCAATCGGCGCCGTACTTCAGGTCGCGTCGCACGACCACGCCGATTTCATCAACCGTATCGGCGAGGTTCGCGCGCCGCGGCAACGCGTAATCAGGCGCGAGCGAATCGGCATCCCCATGACCGCCCGTCACTGAAACGAGGCTTCCGGCGCAGACTAAGCGAGGCCCTTGAATCAAGCCGGATTTGATGCTGTCGCGCAACGCAAACTGACCGTAGACTGAATCATATTCCCCAGCGTCGCGCAAAGTGGTGAATCCCTTATTCAAGTACGTCTGCACATTATGCAAGCCCCACAACGCGCCTTGCGCGGAAGACAGGCGCAAGACGGAAGCAGAAGACTGATCTTTCCAGTTCAGCAGCAAGTGAACATGGCAATTAATCAGTCCGGGCAGTACGGTCTGATTAGATAAGTCAATGACCGGGATCCCCGCTGGCTGGGAGTTGCTGAGCCCCGCGATCCGATCTTTCTCGACAATGATGAAAACGTTCGTGGCGACATTGCCGGTACGCACATCAAGCAGTCTTCCGGCCTTGATTGCCATACGCGCGGGTGTGGGATGAGGCTGCGGTTGCTGCGCTGATACGCGTGGATAGGTAAAAAATAGGAAGAGCGTGAGGAAGAGATAAATCATTTTGCAATGTCTGCTCATCAAAACTCCTTAGCGAATGCCTGCTCTGAAAATTCTGGTGTGGCTTTTGCGTGACGAGACACAATATCCCATTCGAGCCACTGACTTTATCAGTAATGCCCAGCGATTTGCTTGGGCCTTGCTTTTTGTTCGGTTTGCCATTTGCCTCTTACATCGGCGCGTTCTCACTTTCAGGCGCAGTGAGCCGGGCTGATGAGTTGGCTGCTGGCTATCTTCCGCAAAGATCATATTCCATCTCGACCACATTTTCATGTGAGGTGGTGAGCCGCAGGCTCATGTTAGCCTAACAACACGTTCACCGGGCGCGAAAAACACTGGATGAATGAGAGCCGTTGGGCTCGCGCTCCGGTCCAATCGCTGGTTAGACGGCCTCGCAGGTCATTCTGCCTACAGATTGGTTGTACGTTCGATAAAGAATGCCTCAACCTCATCGCGCGTAAGTTTGCCAGCCGCAATGCTCAAAAACAACTTTACTACTTCATCATTTGTTGCTTTCAATTCTTCGCCATTGAGTTCGATAAATACTTCAGCCACGGCTGCTGCTACTCGCTTGTTCCCATCAATAAATGCATGCGCTTGAGTCAGATGGTAAGCCTAAGTCGCTGCACAGACTGCCAAATCAGCTTCCTCATAGAATGCCCGATTCTCAACCGCTGCCAATGCAGACTCCAAAGCCCCTTCGTCGCGTAAGCCCTGTGAACCTCCGAATCCTTCAATGAGTCTTCTCTGAATATCAAGGGCTTCTTGTTTGCGCAGAAAAATCAATGTTGAGCCTTCTATTCAATACCTTTTGCTAATTGTTCGTAGGCGCTTTTGCGGCGCTCAAAAACAGTGTCCGTTACTTGTTCAATCTTGAGTACCCGCTCGGCTTCCTCTAATGGTCGTAGGATCAAGGTGCGATCAATGATGGCTAGATCAACTTCATCGCCAGCCTTGATGCCTAATTGATCAAGCACTTCTTGGGGAAGTAAAATTGCAGCCAAATCTTTGGATGTTTCAATACGTTTGCGCGACATCGGGTTACTCCTTTCATTCCTTATTGTACTTTATAGTTGTTGAAAGACAATCTGCGATTCATGCCGTCTAACGCGGAGTTGACCGCGCCGCATAGCATTGGCAAGCCATGATCCGTGAGGCGCGGCTGCGGTCGAACGCCGAGTTAGGCTCACTCGTCCTCAACTGTATCACTGCTGGATGCAGCATACTGTCCAAAAGCGCAATCGGCGCGATGCGCTATCAACGCCTTACTCCACATTTATTTGTACAATTGAAGATTTCACGAAATCTTCAATTGAAAAATTAATTCCTAACCCGTTTTAACAAAACTACTGCTTGACCAGCGACACCATTTTGATGGCGATCACTACCTGCTACTGGAGCATTCAGCTCTAGGCTTTCGACCTCAAATCCTTGGTCAGCAAGAGCATTAATGCCGCGCTGCAAGATTTCTGCGCTTACATTTGGATCAAAGGAGTTTAGGTTATAACTGAGCACTCGATACTCCCATTTCTGTCCGCTTGGAACCGCTGCTTTCAAAGGAGGCTGCTGCGGGGTTGACGAAGTGGTTTGAGTCGTCTGAGTAGCGAAAATCTTCACTGACAAAAGACCGCTCAGCGCAGAAATGGCCATTACCACTATGATTAAAGAGAGACGTTTTTTATCCATGATCAAACCTCACAAATAATCAGATTTTCTAACCATCATAATAACGTCTGCTCCCACCAATTGATTCAAATTGAAGCAACAGGTCTTGCAAACGTTTGGTGAACTTCTGCCTAACGTCCGTGTTGACCGCGCGCGCTGAACACCGAAAGGGAAGGCGAGCCGCCGATACGCGCGCTCCGGTCGAATGCAGAGTTAGGCTCATCTCTTTCTCAGCAAATTCACCTCGCCGCTCTCTGCCTCGCGCCATCTGCTCGCCTCGATTTCGCGCGAAGCTCAAGGACTCGCGCCGCCCAGTGGTCTCGATTCCTGAGACAAGGTCGGCGCTGCCCGGTGATTTCGCCAGCCGTCTTGAAACTGGCTCTGGCAGCCTATCTCGTGTTCGGTGCGTTTGCCTAACGATTGAGATGATGTGGGGCGAAACCGAATACACGCAAGCTACGGGTAACAAAGCCGCGTGATAACAAAGTCGCTGTTTCGCTCTCACGTCCATTGAATTGTTATGCGCGTTTCGGCGGAATCAATTTGTGCCTGAGCATTATGTTGAAAATGTCGCGCTGACGCTCCAAGACGGTTTTAATTATCCACGTATAATGGTCGGTTGCCCAAAAATCCATCACTTGTTTAGCTTTCAACTCGCCAAGTAATTCCTTATCGGCTCGATACTCTAGGTAACAAACGAGTAAATGTAAGTAAGTGGATTCTTCATCGCGTCCGCCTTCTGGAAAACCCACAGGCACTTTTGGAAATAACATGCGCAACTCTTTGATGGCTTCGTCAGTTTCCTTAGCCTTTTGCACTAAAAACCAATGAAATTGTTCGTGAACGTAAGTTGATAGCAGCAGTTCATCATCTTTCAGATGTCTTGTGTGCAATATCAATATCGGATGACTGTGCGGAATGGATTTCTCATCAATCACGATTGAATTTGTAAACGTCCACTTCGATAAATCATAAGTTTTCAAAAGTTTCTGCAACTGTTCTTTGGTTTGAATTTCAGCTTGAGTGCCGTTTTTAAGCGCAATCTCAATTTTATTCTGAGCATAAGAAGTGCTGCTTAAAAATAAGATAATTGATAGTAAGAAAAATTTTTTCATCTGTTTTCTCATCAGCGCGACTCTGCCACGAAGCGCCTAACGATGGAGTTGACCGCGCCGAAGCCCACTGCGATTCATGTGAAGCATTGGTATCGGCTGCGGTCGAACGACTTGTTAGCTGTCGTTTGGAGGATTTGAGTTTTCTACCTGTACCAGCTTCTGACAGGATCGGCATAGATAGAGACCTTTACCCCCTATCGCCTTCCAGCTACTCAAACATGCTTTGCACATAACCCAACCCTCTGCAACCAATTCTCCCTTCAAAGGTGTCGGGACGATTTCCGTTTGTGTCCAAACTTCTCCTTCTGTCCAACATCGTACGCGCCAAGCACTATCCCACCATTTGAATCCGCATTGCTGACACTCACCGCCGTAAATATCAAACTCTGGCTCTACGCGCATTCCGCTCAGAGCCCGTTCGCTGATTTTTACTTCTGCGTCAACTTTTTGATCAATGGGTGCAACAGTTCCTTGTTGCCACACAAACAGACACATATCCCCAGAATGTTTGCCCTGCCAGCCTGTGAGAAATCCGTCGCAGGCAGGACATTCTATTGCAGGATCGGGAATGAAGTAATCAAATAGTCCCATACTTGTCGCAGACAGCTAACGCGAAGTTGACCGCGCCGCAGACCCACTCATTCAAAGCAACCCCAAAGTTGCGGCTGCGGTCCAACGCAGAGTTAGGCTGTTTGCTTTCGCCAGTGTGTCGCTTCGCTTTACGGCGCTCCGTGCAAAAGCGAAACCAGCGCGCCGAACACTCGTAGAACCATTTTGAAATTCGCTTCGTGCGCTCCGGTTGACAGAATTGTTAGGTCGCCTTTCACTGAGCAGCATACCTATCTCTGCTTTTGCGAAAAGTAATGTTGACATAACTCTCCACCAAAGATGACGAATGATTTTGCGCGTATATTAATCCACTCAGCAATTTTATCCGCTGCTTTTTGTAGGTCTTCACCAGCAATCTTCTTGTCTATACCCCAAATTAGCCTGCATACAGCAGTATCCATTACGTCATCGGCAAATGAAAAGCGGCAGGTGTTAATATCTTGCCCTAATACCATCCGGCCAGGAGTAGATTCTTCCGCCAACCGATCTAACGCATCTTTCGCCACTGGTGCATCGCGTAGCTTGCCTCGTCCTCGATAGCCTGCATCATAATGAAATGAAACTTGGTTGCGAAAATTCTCTACGTAGGTTTTGAACTTGTTGTGATCTCTTCCTCCAGGTAATGATCTGCGTAATAGCCTATAAGACTGTTGCGCTCTTGGTGATAAGCTCCTTATTTGCCTTTTTAGCTTGGGTAGAGTATCCAAAGTCGGCTCAACCTTATCATTAGAATTCCTAATCAAAAGCAGGGCTTCACAAAGATGCCCAATCTGTATCTTAATCGCGAATTGACTAAGTCCTCGTCCCATCTCTCTCATCTTGGGGTTAGCTTTCAAATCCTTTGCTGTGCGCAAAAAGTAATTGCCGGATATAAGATCATTAACTGCTATTGCGAACCGAAGCATCAAAATAGCTTCCGGTCCAGCTCTTTGTATACGCTTGAAGTCAATTAGGCTGATATTAATTCGCACAAGCATTTCCTCTAAAACTGAACTCTAGCATGGCGACCTAACCCGGAGTTGACCGCGCCGCAAGCCCAGTGGCTTCATGCAGCCCACAAGTTGCGGCTGCAGCCGAACGCAGAGTTAGGCTGTTGCTTCTTTCAGTGTATAGCTCCTCTTGCCAGAAAGGCTCTCCGATACGAAACCATCCTTTGCCACTCCCCATCTTGTCACAAATTCATTTCTGTTTTTTATCCACCGTCCTTTCCTCAATCAACTCTGGGTTCATTGCCGAAACAGAAATAAAAAAGGTGCCGTAAAACCACAATAGCCAAAGCGTTGTAGGCGGGTCTTCTGTAGCCGAAATATATTTGCAGCCAAAGACGCCTTCTAAAACTCTTGGTCCATTTGGATGCATTTGCCCCAAGCTTTCCCAAACATCTTTAAAGTCCCAAGGGTGATAACGAAGTACCTCAAACACATAATTGTCAGGTATTCTTTGGCGACGGTGATCGTAAAATAGCCCTCGTACTATTGTCGCGAAGATTGTCTTAATTTTCTCTGGATCAACTGGCGCAGAAGGAAAATCTCCCAGGTAGATGCCACCTTTTGTATGGAATGGCTCGATACGCACTTTTGATAAGAACTCCCTAGCCATTAAAGATCTGTTGTTTTGAGATGATCGGACAACCTTATTCTCAAAAATCTCTCGAGCAATGGGACTTTGATTTCCATATATATCGGTTGTAATTAAATCTCTCAAATAATCATCATTTTTTGATTTTGCATGATTACATTCGTGGCAAGCCGGAACAGTAATAAGATTCTTGGGGTAAGGAAGTTTGAATAGACATACAGGGATAACGTGATCCCTTGTAATTTCTTTGATCTCGCCACAGTAAGCGCACTCTGCTATTTTTCTTGACCTTTTTCGTGCCATGTTCAATATTCGTTGAAATACGTCTGCCTGCTATGAAAATAACGGCTGAGGTTTGATCAGGCAGCTTTTGTCACCTCTTCAACCGTCACCTTCACTCCCAGTGATTCGAGTTGTTTGATCAACCGCTTGCGCTGCTTTTCAACATTCCGCCGCTCGAAATACTCGCTTCCCAAATCCTTGTACTCCGTTCGTTCTTTCAACACATGATAGATGATCACCAGGATCGAATGCGCCACGGCCACTAGCGCTTTCTTCTTTCCCATTCGCTTCACCATCCTCCGATACTGCGCCGCCAAGTAACTATCCTTCTGATGACTCGCCGCCCAGGCTGCCTGCACCAGCGCCGCTCGCAAATAGCGACTCCCTTTGCCCGTCTTGCCACTCTTGCGCTTACCCGCCGATTCATGATTGCCGGGACACATCCCCGCCCAACTCGCTAGATGATTGGCGCTCGGGAATTGGCTCATTTCCACGCCAATCTCCGCCACCACGATGCGCGCCACCGTCTCATTGATCCCGCCGATGCCGTCCAGCAACTCGATGGCTTCACTTACAAAAGGGTCTGGCGATGCTTGCACCTCCTCATCGATCCGTTGTTCGGTGCGTTTGACCGCTGCCTCTACTTGCTCATACTGATCCAGCAGTTCACTCAACACCCAGCGCTGTGCCTCGGTTAAGCGGCCTTGCAGGGCGCGCTGCAACTGAGGCTGCTTACGCTTCAGACTGCGTTTGGCCAGGTGACTCAGCTGCTCGGCATCGGTCTCGCCGTCGGCCAAGGCTCGCAGCATCAGCTTGCCGCTCACTCCCAAGGCATCACTGGCTACCTGTGCGAGCTTGATGTTGGCGCTCTCAGCCAGTTTCTGGATGCGGTTGGAGAGTGCGGTCTGCTGGCGAATCAAGCTTTCGCGATAGCGCGTCAGTTCGCGCAACTCGCGAATGTGTCGCGGCGGAATGAAACTCGGCTTGAGCAAGCCGTGGCGCAGCAAGTCAGCCAGCCACTCGGCATCCAGCACATCAGTCTTGCGCGCCTTGAAGCCTTTGGCATCGCGCGCATTCGTGAGGATAACATCCATCCGCCCTTCGAGAATGTTGAAGACCGGTTTCCAGTAAACGCCGGTGCTCTCAATGGCGACGTGCGAACAGCCGGCTTGCTCAAGCCAATCGAGCAAGGTGAGCAGGTCGTCGGTCATGGTCGAGAAAGTGCGAATCTGTTTCTTGCCGTCCTTGATCAGACAGGCGACGGCAGTCTTGGCATGAATATCGATGCCGCAGCAGCAAGCGTAGAGAATCTCCATCATCAACCTCCTTGCGTCAGGGCGTGAGAACCGCAAAGACTAAAGAGTCTGCTATGCGTGCTCAAGGCAACAGTCGAAGGTGCCGGAAGCGGTTCTCCGGTCAGGCTAACGCACGGGCTCGCAGGCACCAAGGCGAGACGACCTGCTAACGCCGCTGACAGCAAAGAGCATACCTAAGCTCGATCACATTTTCATCCGCGAGGGCGACGCCTCGCGTCATGATGGCTAACGCTAAGTTAGCGCGGCGCGAATAACACTGGATGAATGCGAACAGGTGGTTCGCGCTCGCGTCCAACGTGAGTTCGGCTTCTTTCGATTATTATGATGATAATTGACTACTTGTTATTACTTGCAATAGCAGTCGCCAATATTCAATTAGCTCGCAAATCTACCTGTAAATGGCTTCATTTTTTTGCGGACATGTTATGTTTTGCCTGCGTACTTTTCTAATGCTAAAAAGCCTTTCCGCACGTTGGACAAACGTTGCTCTGCGAAGGAGCTGGTCCAACGTAAATTCCTTTTAATGCTACTGAACCGCCTCTGCTGTAAATATAATTCATTATTTCTTGTTGTTGCGCTGAGGTGAGACCTTTGAACCAAGTGGTAAATAGATCGGTTACTGATGAACTCATTTGTTTTCTCCTTTTGGCGTATTTCCACAAAGTTGACAATTGCCGGATTTGTAAGCCCAAGGTGACGCGCCGCAGACTGGGCAGACTGTTGAGACTGAGCCAGGTTCGATTTGTTTTAGTGATTCTCTGTAAGCTGTTTGTCGCTCTGATTCCTTTACGTCCGTTAGAGTTTCCGCATCAGCTTTATCTTGTTCCGCAGAAAGCAGAAAGACACTAAGAGCGTCGTCGTTAATATTTTTATTTTGGTACTGGGTTAAAAGATAATTGATGTGCGCTATGAACCCTATATTGTCTCCCATTAATTTTGTATGTTTTTCGGCGCTATCTTGCCATTTCAAAATAAGTTTGCAAACAACGATGGATAAAAGAATGACCGCTAAGATTTCCCAAATAATTTCAACAGGCTTCATCCAAGATGTATCTTTAGCAATATAGCGAACAGCGAAATATAAGATAGGAACCACTAATGCGAGCAGATCAACCAGAGAATTTAAAATGTGGAGTTTATTTAATCGTTTACCGTGAAGGTATTTTGCGGCAAGTGCGTTCATTTTTTGCTGTTGTATTCGATTAACCAATTCGATATTTGTCATTTTTATTTCTCTATTTTTATTTTACCAAAGCGGCAACATTTTCTTGCCTAACGCTCCGGTCGAACCGGTTGTTAGGCGTCGGCATTCCCCTCAAGAATTTTAAGCAATTTCCTATGCCGCTCTTTTGTCTCATCGTCAATGTTCAAGTCTTTTGACTCCTCAATTGTATTTGCCCGAAGAAGTTCACTATGCAACACGGCTAACACACCCAAAACAACGCGGGTGAATTTCTGCCTTGGAGGAATACTGTTATCGAATGCATCGTGATAAAACTCTCTGCATCTAGCTGCCATTGATTGATCGTTGAAATCCATCGGAGTAGGAACATGCCCGAAATCATTTCTTATCTTGCGTATTAAATGTAAATCTCGATGAGCTTTTGGACCAATGAAGCCGAGCAAATAAGCAATATCAATTTTTGCAGAGAAAGTACCTAAAGGCCGTGAGTTACCAAGAATCTCTTCTTTAACCTTATTGTTACTCACAAAATATTTGTCCAGCAGCTTTCCAATTTCCGAGTCAAGATAGGCTGCTGCCATCAATGCACAACCACGATCTGTTTCGCTCGTTAATGACTGTCTGAACTCAACGACTTCGTCAAACTTTTCTTCCCAACTGTCCATAAACAACCACTCTCCTTAGACGCCTGCTATGAAAATAAAGGTTTGGATTTCAAGGGGCGAGACAAAAAACCACCCTCGAGCCATAAAAGGTTATCTGCGGCTCGCTATCAACCTTTACTTTCTTTGTAGTCGTTTCTGCAATTCTTAGGTCAAGCGGCTTCTTGCTTCTCGATTCTCACTGTCAGACCCAATGCTTCGAGTTGTCGGATTAACCGCTTGCTCTTATGCTCCTGATTTCGTCTCTCCAGATAATCGCCGCCGAGTTCCTGATAGGTCTCGCGTTTCTTCA